>CAJGCA010000041.1 GCA_904501705.1 Clostridiaceae bacterium
CCGTAGGTGGTGTTCGCCTCAGCGAAGCCATAGTCGATGTCCGCACGCAGGGTCTGCAGCGGAATGGTGCCCTCATGATACTGCTCATTACGGGCAATTTCCGCGCCGCCCAGACGGCCGGAGCACTTAACCTTGATACCCTTCGCGCCGAGCTTCATTGCGCGGCCGATGGCCTGCTTCATCGCACGACGGAAGGAAATACGCTTCTCGAGCTGTGCAGCGATGTTCTCGGCGACCAGCTGCGCATTGACATCGGGATTCTTGATCTCGACGATGTTCAGCAGGGTCTCCTTGCCGCCCAGCATCTTCTGGCAGGTGACGCGCAGCTTGTCGATCTCGCTGCCGCCCTTACCGATGACCAGACCGGGCTTCGCGCAGTGGATGTTCACGCGCACGCGGGATGCGTCGCGCTCGATCTCGATCTGAGCGATACCGGCTTCATACAGGGTCTTTTTGAGGAACTTACGCAGGTTGTAGTCCGACACCAGCGTGTCGCCGAAGTCGCTGTCCTTCACGAACCAACGGGAGTCCCAGTTCTTGATCACACCGACCCGCAGGCCGTGGGGATTAACTTTCTGTCCCATACTATACCTCCTCCTCGCTTATTCCATCTCTTTGAGCACCAGGGTGATGTGAGAGGACCGCTTTTCGACGCGGTACGCACGACCCTGCGCACGAGGACGGATACGCTTCATAATGGGGCCGGGGCACACCAGCGCTTCGGCAACGTACAACTGGTTCTTATCCATGTTGTAGTTGTTCTCGGCGTTGGCGATGGCAGACTTCAGCAGCTTGCCGACCGGCTCACAGGCAGCCTTGGGGGTAAACTTCAGGATCGCCTGAGCGACATCCACCGGCTTATTGCGGATGAGGTCGAGAACGATCTTAACTTTACGGGGCGAAATGCGCACATAAGTTACTTGCGCTTTAGCTTCCATGATGATTCTCTCCTTTCCGCTTATTTCGTACTCTTGGAGCCGGCGTGGCCCTTAAAGGTACGGGTGGGGGCGAACTCGCCCAGCTTGTGGCCGACCATATCCTCGGTGACGTACACCGGCACGTGCTTGCGACCGTCGTGAACGGCGATCGTGTGACCGACAAAGTCCGGGAAAATGGTGGAGGAGCGGCTCCAGGTCTTGAGGATGCGCTTCTCACCGGCCTTGTTCATCTCTTGAATCCGTTTCATCAGCACAGGCTGTACGAAAGGACCCTTCTTTACGCTTCTACCCATAAATCTTGATCTCCTTTCGCTTACTTGCTGTTACGGCGCTTCACGATAAACTTATCGGAGCGGTTGTGGGTCTTGCGGGTCTTGTAACCCAGCGCGGGCTTACCCCAGGGGGTAACAGGGCCGGGACGGCCGATGGGGGACTTACCTTCACCACCACCGTGGGGGTGATCGCAGGGGTTCATAACAGAACCGCGCACGGTAGGACGCCAACCCATGTGGCGCTTACGACCGGCCTTACCGATCTGGACGTTCGCGTGGTCCGCGTTACCGACCTGACCGATGGTGGCCATGCAGTTCAGCGGAACATAACGCATCTCGCCGGAGGGCAGACGGATCATCGCGAGGTTGTTCTCCTTACCCATCAGCTGCGCCATAACACCGGCGGAGCGAGCGAGCTGCGCGCCCTTACCGGGGTACAGCTCCACGTTGTGGATGAAGGTACCGGTGGGGATCGCGCTCAGGGGCAGGGCGTTACCCGGCTTAATGTCCGCGGACGCGCCGGCGGTAACGGTGTCGCCAACCTTCAGACCTGCGGGAGCGATGATGTAGCGCTTCTCGCCGTCTTCGTAAGCGACCAGCGCGATGTGCGCGCTGCGGTTGGGATCGTACTCAAGGGTCATCACGGTACCGGCGACGTCGAGCTTATTGCGCTTGAAGTCGATGATGCGGTACTTCTGACGGTTACCACCGCCGCGATGACGAATGGTGATGCGGCCATAGCTGTTGCGGCCGGCCTTTTTGTTCTTGGGAGCCAGCAGGCTCTTTTCCGGAGCTACTTTGGACAGCACGTCGTAGTCGATGACGGACATACCACGGCGACCGGGAGTAGTCGGCTTGTAGGTCTTAATAGCCATTCTATTCACTCTCCTATTTTGGCTTCGTTAGGCTTAGCGGAGGCGCGCACGCGGCGTCTTATGCCTCCATACATTGCCGAGGTGTTCTAAAGGAATTAGAACATACCGTCGAAGAACTCGATGGTCTTGGACGCTTCCGTCAGGGTGACGACGGCCTTCTTCCAATCGGAAGTGTAGCCCTCGTGGCGACCCATACGGCGGTGCTTGCCCTTCATGCTGATGGTGTTTACCTTCGCGACCTGCACGCCGAAGATCTCCTCGACCGCTTTCGCGATCTCGATCTTGTTGGCGCCGTCAGCCACGCGGAAGGTGTACTTCTTCTCGCTCAGAGCCATCACGGACTTCTCGGTGATGACGGGGGCGAGGATAATGTCACGAGCGTTCATTATTTATATACCTCCTCGAGCTGGGCCACGGCATCCTTCACCACGATGAACTTATCGCAGTTGAGGACATCGTAAACGTTCAGCGTGTTGACCAGAGCGGTCTTGACGCCGGGGATGTTACGAGTGGACAGGATCGCCTTCTCGTCGTTCTCCGGCAGGACCAGCAGGATCTTGCCCTCCGCTTTCAGAGCGGCGAACATAGAAACCATGGTCTTGGTCTTGATCTCATCCAGAGTGAGCTTGCTGAGCACCAGCATCTCGCCGGCTGCCACCTTGGAGGAGAAAGCCGACTTCAGAGCCAGACGGCGCACCTTCTTGGGCAGAGCAAAGCGGTAGCTGCGGGGCTTCGGGCCGAGCGCGATGCCGCCGTGCGTCCACTGGGGAGCGCGGGTGGAACCCTGACGAGCGTGGCCGGTACCCTTCTGTCTCCAGGGCTTCTTGCCGCCACCGCTGACCTCGGTACGGGTCTTGGTGGACTGGGTGCCCTGACGCTGGTTGGCCAGGTAGTTGATCACAGCGCTGTGCATAACGGTCTTGTTGGGCTCGATGCCGAACACGGCCTCGCTCAGCTCCATCGTGCTGGTCTTGCGACCGGACATGCTGTAAACATTAACTGTAGGCATTGTCGTCTCCTCCTTCCTTAAGCCTTCTTGACGGTGTCGGAGATGATCACGATGCCCTTGCGAGCGCCGGGAATGGCACCCTTGATGGCGATGAGATTGTTCTCCACGTCGATTTTCACGATCTCGAGATTCTGCACGGTCACGCGCTCAGCGCCCAGGTGACCGGCACCCTTCATGCCCTTGAAGACACGGGCGGGGTCGATAACGCCCTGAGAACCGGAGTGGCGAGCCACAGGACCGGTGCCGTGGGACTCTTTCAGGCGATGGAAGTTCCAACGCTTGATAACGCCTGCGTAGCCCTTACCCTTGCTGGTGCCAACGACATCAACCTTCTCGCCGACAGCGAAGGTGTCCACCTTCACGATGTCGCCGACGTTGACCGCGTCGCAGTCCGCCAGACGGAACTCGCGCAGGATGCGCTTGGGAGCTACATCGGACTTCTCGAAATGACCCTTGAGGGGCTTGTTGAGCTTGTCGGCCTTAACATCGCCGTAGCCCAGCTGAACAGCGGCATAGCCGTCGTTCTCCACAGTTTTCTTCTGAACAACGACGCAGGGACCAGCCTCAACGACGGTCACCGGAACGACATTGCCCTTTTCGTCGAAGATCTGCGTCATGCCGATCTTCTTGCCAATGATACCTTTCTGCATTGTCTATACCTCCTTGGTTATTGGTTGATCTTTATATTCCTTTATATATGCGCCTGCCGCGGCTTTCCGAGCGATCTCGGAGTTCCCGACTCGGTGCGAGGAATATATCGACCAACATGACCTCGCTTCGTGGATCAATTCAAGCCGTGATTACAGCTTGATCTCGATGTCCACACCGGCGGGGAGCTCAAGGCCCTGCAGGGCCTCAACGGTTTTGTTGGACGGTCTGAGGATGTCGATCAGACGCTTGTGCGTACGGGTCTCGAACTGCTCACGGGCATCCTTGTACTTGTGAACAGCGCGCAGGATGGTCACCACTTCCTTCTCCGTGGGGAGCGGAACGGGGCCGGACACGCGAGCACCGGTGCGGTGCGCGGTCTCCACGATCTTGCCGGCGGCCTGATCCACCAGCTGATGATCGTAACCTTTGATACGAATACGGATTTTTTCTTTGACTGCCACTAAAAACGCCTCCTTATAATTTTCGTTGGCGGGCGACGCTAAAACCATACACACGGCCGGGTGTTCCCACCCCGCTCATGAAAAAACCGCGACTCGCTTTTCGCGAGCCCCGGGTCGGCATAGCGTCCTGATACACAGAGACCGACAGTTGACGCAAGATGGGAGCTGTTATGCCCGTTGGGCAGGCATAGTTGTCCCTTTTTGTCGGCCGCTGCACACAGTATTCCTTCGCCCGGTTTAAAATCGGACATACTCCGCGGAAAAACCGACTCCAAGAGTCGCAACCTCCCGCATCATCGCATATCGTGCAGTCTTGCGGAGCGTGAAAAATGGGCGCAAAACGCCCTTTTTCAAACTCGCGCCAGACTATAATACCGCAAACAGCCGCAAATTGCAAGCATTTTTTTGCATTTTTTCAAAAAATTTTAAAGAATTTTTTAACACCACAAGATATAGGTTTTTGGGCGATTTTTGACCACAAAACTTGGGTTTTGGAAATTTTGCGGTTAGAAAAATTGCTGTAGGAGCGGGCGTCTCCGACCGACCGTTTAGGGTGCGCGGTATCCTGTGTCGGGCGATTCGCGAATCGCCCCTACAATCATAATTCAAAATCTGTGCGTACGGGACGGCGTTCTCGCCGTCCCGTAACCGTGATTTTGCAGGAACCTCGAAAGCGGGCGGTCGGGACGCCCGCCCCTACGAGCCTGTTTGTGGTTTGTGCGCAAAACAAAAAATCGGCGGGCGTGGGAACCCACGTCCGCCGATTTCATTCGGATAGGTGAAGAATTACTTCAGCTCAACCTTAGCGCCAGCCTCTTCGAGCTTCGCCTTAGCAGCCTCAGCGTCGTCCTTGGACACGCCGGTCTTAACAGCCTTAGGAGCGTTGTCAACCAGATCCTTCGCCTCTTTCAGGCCCAGACCGGTGATCTCGCGCACGACCTTGATAACGCCGATTTTGCCGCTACCGGCATCCATCAGCATAACGTCAAACTCGGTCTTCTCCTCGGCAGCGGGAGCAGCAGCGCCGGCAGCGGCGACAGCAACGGGAGCAGCAGCGGAAACGCCGAACTCCTCTTCGATAGCCTTGACCAGATCGGACAGCTCCAGAACGGTCAGAGCCTTGATCTCTTCGATCATAGCAGTGATTTTCTCAGACATGATTCATTTCCTCCAAACGATAAATTTTTAAATTTGTGTGTCCCGAAAGGGACCGTTGACTTGCCGCAATTATTCAGCGGCGGGGGCGGCCTCCTCAGCGGGGGCAGCCTCGACAGGAGCAGCAGCCTCCTCGGCGGCGGGCTCCTTTTCAGCAATCGCGTTCAGCGCCACAGCCAGACCACGGATCGGGCCATTGAGAACACTGAGCAGCATCGACAGCAGACCTTCCTTGGAAGGCAGCTTGGACAGCTCGATAACCTTATCGGCACCGATGACCTCACCATCCATAAAACCGGCCTTCACGGTGAAGTTCTTGTTGTCCTCGGCATACTTGCACAGGATCTTCGCAGCGGCGACATAGTCGTTGCTGAGAGCCAGAGCGGTCGTACCGTTGAGAACATCGTCCAGGCCGTTCAGGTTTGCACCCTCTGCGGCACGCTTGAGCATGGTGTTCTTGACAACGGCGTAGTCCACGCCGGCTTCGCGCAGCTGACGACGCAGGACGGTATCGTCCGCAACGGTGATGCCGCTGTAATCCACGATTACGCCGGCCACGGCACCGCTCAGCTTCTCCGTCAGCTCCGCAACATACGCTTGCTTTTCTTGCAGGATCTTTTCGCTTGCCATGTGATAATTTCACCTCCGAATAAAGGATGATTGCTATTCATCCCGATGAAAAAGAAAACCTCTCCCGTGGTTCCACAGGAGAGGTGAATTAACGCACTGTTCGACCGTGATCGGTCGACGGTGTTGTTAAGCACTCCTCGGCAGGCAGGTCTCACGACCGTTTACGCGCTCGCGACCGCGAGCACACCTGCTGTCTGTGGAAGAACAGCAACCGCTATACTATTCGCTCTTTCGAGCGAAACAGCCTTAGATTAGCCGCCCAGCTTGGCGGGGTTGATCTTGACACCGGGGCCCATTGTAGAAGCAACGGTGCAAGAACGGATATACTGACCCTTGGCAGCCGCGGGCTTCGCACGAACGATCGCACCGAGCAGCGCATCAAAGTTCTCCTGCAGCTTCTCAACACCGAAGGAAACCTTGCCAATGGGGCAGTGGATGATGTTGGTCTTGTCCAGACGGTACTCAATCTTACCGGCCTTCGCTTCGGTCACAGCCTTCGCGACGTCGGGGGTAACGGTACCCGCCTTGGGGTTGGGCATCAAGCCACGGGGGCCGAGCACCTTACCGAGACGGCCAACCAGACCCATCATATCGGGGCTGGCGATAACCACGTCGAAATCGGTCCAGCCGCCCTGAATCTTAGCGACCAGATCTTCCGCACCGACAAAATCAGCGCCGGCATCCAGAGCCGCCTGCACCTTGTCGCCCTTAGCGAACACCAGCGCACGAACGGTCTTACCGGTACCGTTGGGGAGAACGACAGCGCCGCGGACCTGCTGGTCAGCGTGGCGGCCGTCAACGCCCAGACGGACGTGAACTTCGACGGTCTCGTCGAACTTAGCCTTGCCGGTCTTGACGGTCAGGTCAAGCGCCTCGGCAACGTCGTATTGGACACTGCTGTCGATGAGCTTCGCGCTCTCGACATATTTCTTACCATGTTTCATTGGTCTTTACCTCCATAATGTGGTTAATCGGAATTGTTGGGTTCCTCCCACGAATATCCCGCGTCAGTCGACGACCGTGATACCCATGCTGCGGGCGGTGCCGGCGATCATGCTCATCGCGCTCTCGACGCTGGAAGCATTCAGATCGGGCATCTTGGTCTCGGCGATCTTGCGGATCTGCTCCTTGGTGACCTGTGCCACCTTGGTCTTGTTCGGGACACCGGACGCAGTCTCGATGCCGCAAGCCTTCTTCAGCAGAACGGCTGCGGGGGGCGTCTTGGTCACGAAGGTAAAGGAACGATCGGCGTAAACCGTGATGACGACGGGGATAATCAGACCCACGTCGTTCTTGGTACGCTCGTTGAATTCCTTAGTGAACGACATAATGTTGACACCGTGCTGACCCAAAGCGGGACCAACAGGGGGGGCCGGGGTTGCTTTGCCGGCGGGGATTTGCAGTTTGATATAACCGGTGATTTTCTGAGCCATTTTCTATCGCACCTCCAAAATTTGTGGTCAGGCGGACACGCGGTGTCCTCCCACAGCCGGAAGGGTGTCCGGCGGCACGGGTAAGGAGCCTTATGCTCCGAACTTTCTGACGTTTGTGAGCGGGGGCTGATTAATCCATCAGCTCAGCCTGCTCAAGTTCCAGCTCGACCGAGGTCTCTCGACCGAACATGGAGATGGTCACGCGGACCATGTTCTTCTCGACGTCGATCTCCTCGACGATGCCGGAGAAGTTCTCCAACGGGCCGTCGACGATCTTGACCGTGTCGCCGACCTTGTAGTCGATGACGATCTCCTTCTTCTCGACGCCCAGCGCGGCGATCTCCTTCTCGGTCAGCGGAACGGGCTTACCGTTCGGGCCGACAAAGCCGGTACAACCGCGGACATTGCGTACGACGAACCAGCTGTCGTCGGTGAGCACCATCTTGACCAGCACGTAGCCGGGGAAGATCTTACGCTCGACTTCTTTACGCTGGTTGTCCTTCACCTCAACGACCGTCTCGGTGGGAACGCGCACCTCTTGGATCCAATCCTGCAGGTGACGGTTCTCGACGATCTTCTCAAGGTTCGTGGCGACCTTGTTCTCATAACCAGAGAACGTATGCACCACATACCACTTTGACTGTTCGTCCATTCTTGCGCCTCCCGATTACAGGCCCAGCAGCAGATTAATCAGCGCGCTGAGGCCGAGGTCGATGACGACGATGATGGCACCCACCAACGCACACATAATGAGCGTTGCCACGGTGTTGCGCACCACGGTGGGGAAGCCGGGCCAAACGATCTTCTTGAACTCGCCGCGGGTGTCGCGGAAGAACTTCTTGACCTTCGCGGGGATAACGGGGTTATCCTCGCCGGCCTTCTTATTCTTGGCGCGGGCGACGAAATACAGTACAACGCCGATCACGAACGCGACCAGGGCGATCACGAAGATGACTTTGTTGGCGTTGAGGAACTGCTTGTCGAAGAAACGCTGCACATAGCCGCCGAAGCCGAACGTGCCGATCTGAGCGAACAGGTCAAGGTTGCTGAGGAAAAGAATCAGGCAAGCGGCAAAGCCGACCACCATCATAATAAATCCCCAAAGGATCATAACGGTTTCCTCCTATTCCTTTTCCTTACTTCGTCTCGCGATGCACAGTGTGCTTACGGCAGAAGCGGCAGTACTTGTTCATTTCCAATCTGTCCGGATCGTTCTTCTTGTTCTTCATGGTGTTGTAGTTGCGCTGCTTGCACTCGGTGCAGGCTAAGGTGATCTTGACTCTCATAACGGTACCTCCTGTAGCTGAAAAGCCGGAATTTGTGAACCTCCCTCAGGCACGCTGGCCGATGGGGTCTGCACCCAAAAAAGGGCACAAAAAAATAAACCCCCTTCGAGGTATCTCCAATATTACCACAAGAGGCAAGCATAGTCAAGCATTTTTTCACAATTTCTTCGGGAATTTTTGCGGTGTCTGTATATGGTAGAGACGGGGACAGGACAGGCACAAGATATAGCACACGGCGAGGGCGTGCGAACACATCTCCCCGCCGCGTCCTATATTATATATAAGGTATATATAGGAAGCCGCCCCTCGGTCATTCAACCGAGGGGCGGGTGTGTTTAGGCTATGACATTCTTATTTGAACTTCGGGCGCGCCACATAGTGGGTATGCAGCAGCTCGTGCGCCTTGTGGCCGCCGAACTCGCCGAGGTACTCCTCGTACACCGCCTTGACGGTGGGGTTCTCGTGGCTCTTACGCAGAGCCATCGCCGCATCCTGATCGTACAGCGCCTTCGCACGCATCGCCTTGATGTCAAAGACATTCAGCACAGACGCGGGCTGGATGGGCTGACCGCCGCCGTTGACACAGCCGCCGGGGCAGCACATAATCTCAACGAAGGTCCAGGGAGCGGTGCCTTCCTTGATCTGGTTCATCACGTAGTTGGCGTTGGCGATACCGCTCGCAACAGCCACCTTGATCTCCTGACCGTTAATGGTGTAGGTCGCCTCTTTCAGACCCTTAGTGCCGCGCACCTCGTGGAACTCGACCGCGTCGTTGGACTTACCGGTCAGCCAGTCATTGGCGGTACGCAGAGCGGCTTCCATAACGCCGCCCGTCGCGCCGAAGATCACCGCGGCGCCGGTGTCAGCGCCCATCGGATCGTCAAACTCCTCGTCGGCGAGGTAGTTAAACTTGATGCCGGCGCGCTCGATCATACGAGCGAGCTCGCGGGTAGTGATGGAGATATCCACGTCCGCGATACCATTCTTGTGCATCTCCTCGCGACCGACCTCGAACTTCTTCGCGGTGCAGGGCATCACGGAGACGGACACGATCTTCGCGGGATCGATGTTGTTCTTCTCGGCAAAGTAGCTCTTGAGCAGAGCGCCGAACATCTGCTGGGGAGATTTGCAGGAGGACAGGTGCTCGAGCTGCTCGGGATAATACAGCTCGCAGAACTTGACCCAACCGGGCGAGCAGGAGGTGATCATCGGCAGCTTGCCGCCGTTCTTGATACGCTCAACGAGCTCGTTCGCCTCTTCCACGATGGTGAAGTCGGCGGCACAGTCGGTGTCGAACACCTTGTCGAAGCCGAGACGGCGCAGCGCGGCGACCATCTTGCCCTCGACGTTGGTGCCGATCGGCATACCAAACTCTTCGCCCAGCGCGGCGCGCACCGCAGGAGCGGTCTGCACCACGACATACTTGTCGGGATCGGCAAGCGCCTCCCACACCTTTGCGGTGTCGTCGCGCTCGGACAGAGCGCCGGTCGGGCAAACATTGATGCACTGACCGCAGGATACGCAGGGCACGTTGTCGAGATCCAGCTCGAACGCGCAAGCGATGTGGGTGTCGATGCCGCGATCGTTCGCGCCGATGACCGACACGAGCTGCTGCTTACAAGCGGCGACGCAACGACGGCACAGAATGCACTTGTTGTTGTCGCGCACGAGGTGAGCGGCGGAATCGTCAATCTTGAACTCGGGCTTGAAGCCGTCGTACTTGCCGGAATCCTCCACGCCGTAGTCGCGGCACATCTTCTGCAGCTCGCAGTTGGTGGAGCGCACGCAGGACAGGCACTTCTTGTCGTGGGTGGAGAGGATCATCTCCAGCGTGGTCTTGCGGCTCGCCTGCACCTTCGGGCTGTTGGTGATAACCTCCATACCCTCGGACACGGGATACACGCAAGCGGTAACCAGGCGCGCAGGGCGGCCGCCCTCGCTGACCTCGACCATACAGATACGGCAAGCACCGATCTCGTTGATCTCTTTGAGGAAGCACAGAGTGGGGATCTCCACGCCGGCATAACGGGCGGCTTCCAGAACGGTTGCGCCCTTCGGCACGCTGACCGCGATGCCGTTGATCTTAATGTTAATCATATCCATTATATCCACACTCCTTTCTTACTGTTTGCTGATGGCCTTGATCTTCTTGCAGGAAGCAAGGCAGGCGCCGCACTTGACGCACTTAGAGGTGTCGATGGTGTAGCTCGGCAGCTTGTGGCCGGGAGCAACGTAATCGGTCTTGGAGATGGCATCCGCCGGGCAGGCGCGTGCGCACATACCGCAGCCGATGCACTTCTCCTGATCGATGGTGAAGGAGAGCAGATCCTTACATACGCCGGCAGGGCACTTCTTGTCGACCACGTGAGCTACGTACTCGTCGCGGAAGAACTTGAGCGTCGACAGCACGGGGTTGGGAGCCGTCTGACCCAGACCGCAGAGGGAGTTCTCCTTGATGTAGTAGCACAGGCGCTCCAGCTCGTCGATGTCCTCGAGGGTACCCTTACCCTGCGTAATCTTGTCGAGCTGCTCGAGCAGGCGCTTGGTGCCGACACGGCAGGGGGTGCACTTACCGCAGGACTCGTCAACGGTGAACTCGAGGAAGAACTTCGCCATATCCACCATACAGGTGTCCTCGTCCATAACGATCAGACCGCCCGAACCCATCATACAACCGATGGCCACGAGGTTGTCGTAGTCAACAGGGGTGTCGATGAGGTCAGCGGGGATACAACCGCCGGAAGGACCGCCGGTCTGAGCGGCTTTGAACTTCTTGCCGTCCGGGATGCCGCCGCCGATCTCGTCAATGATCTCGCGCAGGGTGGTACCCATCGGAATCTCGACCAGACCGGTGTTCTTGATCTTACCGCCGAGGGCGAAGACCTTGGTGCCCTTGGACTTCTCGGTACCCATCGAAGCGAACCACTCAGCGCCGCGCAGAATGATCTGCGGCACGTTCGCAAAGGTTTCCACGTTGTTTTCAACCGTGGGCATACCGTACAGACCCTTGACAGCCGGATAGGGCGGACGGGGACGGGGCTCACCGCGGTTACCCTCGATAGAGGTCATCAGCGCGGTCTCCTCGCCGCAGACGAACGCGCCGGCGCCGAGACGGATGTACAGATCAAAGTCGAAGCCGGAGCCGAAGATGTCCTTACCAAGCAGACCATACTCACGCGCCTGCTCAATCGCGAGCTGCAAACGAGCAACCGCAATCGGGTACTCCGCACGGACATAGACGTAGCCCTCGGTCGCGCCGATGGCATAGCCGGCGATGGTCATCGCCTCGATGAGGCAATGGGGGTCGCCTTCCAGGACGGAACGGTCCATAAACGCACCGGGGTCGCCCTCGTCAGCGTTACAAACAACATACTTCTGCGGTGCCTTGTTGGGGGCGGTCAGCGCCCACTTGCGACCGGTGGGGAAGCCACCGCCGCCACGGCCACGCAGACCCGAATCGGTGATCTCCTTGATGACGTCCTCGGGAGTCATCTCGGTGAGCACCTTACCCAGAGCGGCATAACCGTCCATCGCGATGTACTCGTCGATGGATTCGGGGTTGATAACACCGCAGTTACGCAGAACGACGCGGTTCTGGGTCTTATAGAACGCGGTGTCGTTGAGGGACACGCTGCCCTCGACAGGGGCATCGGAGCCGGTGTCATTATACACCAGACGCTCAACAACGCGGCCCTTGAGCAGATGCTCGGACACGATCTCGGGAACGTCCTCCGCCTCAACACGGCTGTAGAAGGTGCCGTCGGGATGGACGATAACGACGGGGCCGAGAGCGCAAAGACCGAAGCAGCCGGTCTGTACAACCTTGACCTCTTCGGTCAGGCCGCACGCCTCGATGCTGTCGGCAAACGCCTGCTGGATGGTCTGGCTGCCCGAAGAGGTACAGCCGGTACCGCCGCAGATCAGTACATGTGCACGAATCATAACTTTACTCCTCCTCGTTTATGCTTTCATCATAAAGTCCGCAACAGGGGTGCCGCCCTTGAGGTGCTCCTCAACAACGCGCGCCACCTTGTCGGCGGTCATTTTGACATAAGTAACCTTTTCCTTGCCTGCCTCGGTAACCTCGACGACCGGCTCGAACTGGCACAGGCCGATGCAGCCCGTCTGGGTAACGGTAACGGTGGCGGCCAGACCGCCCTCATTGACCTGCTCGACGAAGGCATTCAGCACGGGGCGAGCGCCGGCAGCGATACCGCAGGTCGCCATACCGACGACAACGCGCTTCTCGCCGCTACCCTCACGCAGGGCAACCTTGTTCTGCATCTTTTCCTTGATGGCCTGAAGTTCTGCTAACGATTTCATAGCAACGCTTCCTTTCGTATGAAAAATAAAATTTTTACCTTTATTGATAGGCCTCTTTTAAGAAGCCATCGATCCATTGTAAGACCTCGTAGCTGTCGAGCGGCACATCTTCCAGCACCAATCGCAACTCACGGGTGTCCAGTTCCACCGATTCGCGTCCCTCGCGCTCGTGGCGGAACAGAAAATCGGTGTCGGGATGCCCTTGAATGAGCGTCGTCATCGTCGCGACGACGTCCCCGAGCGAGGGGCAGTCAATGTGGTCGGTGTGAAACACCGCCGTAACGGTTGTCCCGTGGTTGTCGGGAAATTCCGCCTCGTGGCGCGAGACCACGTCGAGCGTGCCGTCGGTCATCTCCGCTTCTAATTTGAGAAGCGGCAAGCCCAGTCCCACCGAACGGGTGGTACGCGTGGTGTAAAACGGGTCGGTTACCCGTCTGACCGTTTCGGCATCCATTCCGCAGCCGTCGTCCGCAATCGTGAGCGTCAGCGTGTTCGCTGTTTCGCTCAACAGGATCTGCGTGAGCGACGCGCGGGCTTTGACGGAATTTTCCGCGATATCGAGAATGTTTAAGGATAGTTCTTTCATAAGCCCCTCCTTAGCCGCTCGATGAGGTTTTGCCGTACCAATGCCGAACTGTACGGCTCGTCGTCGAGTTCGATAAACCGCTCCTTGTCGCGGATGTCCCACAGACAGTGGGCATCCGAGCCGACCGTTACCAGTACACCGTCCAGCGCGTATTTGTCGCGGAACTCCTGCTCGCGGCTGCCGTCATGCAGCTCGACACAGGAATAGTGTTCGTGCGGCGGTAGGTCGCCGAGCACCGCGATGATGCCGTTGGCTTCGCGGTCGATGTGGGCAGGGTAGCACACACCGCCGTAAAACTCCACCAGCGAATCCGCCTCATCCACCGAAATATCGGTGGCGTTGGACAGCAGGTCGGGCAAGGTGCCGATCACCTCGTCGTTTTCGTCGAGGATGAGCTGCTCCCCGAAAATGTCGGGGCGGTTGGGGACACGAATGAGGTGCCGTCCGACCTCCTCGTCGAACGCCATCGCGCTCTCGAGGTCGGGGAACAGGCACACCATATGAATATCCTCCGCCGTGGTCAGCTCCATCCCTGCGACAGGGATGATACCGTGCTTCTTCGCCGCGGCGAAGAAGGCGGGGCAGTTGCGGCAGGTGTTATGGTCGGTGAGCGCCATGATCTGCAGGCCTGCCAGCACACCCATTCCGACAATGTTGTTCGGGGTGTTGTCGTTGTCGCCGCAGGGGGACAGGCAGGAGTGAATGTGCAGATCGTAATAATAGCGGCTCATAGCACGTCCCGCAGACGCAGAGCGGTCTCGTAGGTGCTGACCTCGCTGAGCAGGAGATTGATCCCCTTCTGCTCGGCAAGCTCGGCGACCCCCTCGTCGGGCTGCACGCCCTCCGCGAGAATGATGCAGGCGGTATCCGCCAGCGTTGCCACCGCCGCGATGTTGCGGTTAGACATAATGGTGATCCACGCATCGCCCGAGGTCGCGCGACCCATCACCCAACTGAGCAGGTCGCCGATGTAGACACCCGACACCTCACGGTCGCCGTTAGGCAATGCCGCCGCCGTCAGGTCGGCGCGGACAAGCAGTTCATTGACTGTCATTGGCTGCCTCCTTCTCGGCGAGATAGGCGTAAAGCTCTTCGCGCTTTGTCAGCAGACAATCGCTCGCCTTCGCCTTGCCTTGCACCACGTCCTCCGCGAACGCGCGGCAGGTCGGCGCACCGCAGGCGCCGCAATCCAGCCCCGGCAGTTGGCCGCGTAGTGCCTGAATATCCGCCATC
>CAJGCA010000042.1 GCA_904501705.1 Clostridiaceae bacterium
CCGCTTCCTGCACGACCTCAAAATTGATCTTATCCTCGGTGGTGTTCAGCTCCGCGGCGATGAGCGCGCGGGCCTCCTCCACGGAGGCGGCTTCTTTGACGATTTCTCTTGCCATGTCGTTATTCCTCCACTTGTTCATCCGCCGCCAGAGTCTCCTGCGGGGCGTCTTCGGTCACGGTCTTTTTAGAAGCGGGCTTCTTGCCGGCTTTTTGTGCGCGCTTTTCGTTCTCTTCCTGCTGACAAGCGGCCTGCTCGGCAAGACGAGCGGCTTTCAGACGCTCCTTATCCTCCTGCTTCTTGCGTCGGCGCTCGGCGTATTCCAATTCCGCCTGCGCGCGGATCTTCGCAGGATTATACATCGTATTGAGCACCACCGACTGTACCAGAGCAAGCAGGTTGGAGAAGATCCAGTAAACCGCCACACCCGCAGGCACGGAGAAGGAGATGACCAGCGACATCACCGGCATCATATACATCATCATATTGGGAGAGCAACCGCCGGGCTGCTGAGGCTGCTCGGGCTGGCTGGCCTTGTTGTAATGCATCGACAAAAGACTGGTGAACAACGCCGTCACACCCGAAAGGATCGCGATGATCCACAGCCAGTTGGGAAGAATGCCGCTGTACGAGGGCTGCTGCAGCAGTGACACGCCGAAGACGCTGAACTGATCCTTCGTCTCCTTAAGCAGGTCCATCGTCGCCGCGGCGTCAGCCTCGGACTTACCGCCATTGACGAGCGCGGCGTGGATCTTCTCCTCGTATTTGTCCACCTTCTCCATTAGGTTCATCTCACGGTAGTATGACTTTTCGGAGAAGCTGTTCTTATCTTTCTTTTCATCCCAAGTGCCGTCTTCCTTCATCGCCTCGACGACCGCGGTCGTGCAGGTGGTGATGTCGGCATCGGGCATCTGCTTAATGTACACAAGCGGCTTATAGATAACCGCAATAACGGAAAACAGCACCAGCATCTGCACGATCATCGGCAGACAGCCGCCGGTCAGGCTGACGCCCTCTTTTTCGTACAGCGCCTGCTGCTTCTCCGCCAGCTTCTGGCGGTCGTTGGCATACTTCTTTTGAATGCGCTCAAGACGCGGAGCCAGACGCGCACGGTCTGCCGCGGACTTCTGCGATTTGATATTCAGCGGGAACATCAGCAAACGCACGAGCAGTGTAAAAACAAACAATGCCACGAAATAGTTCGGCAGCAATTCATAGATCCACCGCAGGACAAAGCCGAGCGGGGTCGCGAGAAAACTAAAAAGACCCATAATCTCATAGCCTCCAAACCGTCGGGAGACCCGACGCGATTTTTCTTATTTTTTTCGCCGCCACGGAATGGGGAACTCCTCGGGTACGGGATCGTACCCGCCGCGGCAGAGCGGATTGCAGCGCAGGATGCGCCACAGGGCGAGACCGGTGCCTAAAATGACGCCGAAGCGCTCCAGCGCTTCGATGGCGTATGCCGAGCAGGTGGGCAAGAAGCGGCAAGCCGGCGAAGTCCTCGCGGAGATGTGTTTTTGATAAAAACGGATGAGGGCGATCAGCCAATTTTTCGGCAGATACCATTTACGCATCGTCGATCACACCCATCTGTCGCAGGTGGCTCTCGATAACGGGAGCAAGCTGCGTGCTTTTCATCGTGGTCAGGCGGGTGCGTGCGACAAACACGATGTCCCATCCGCCGATCTTTGAAAACTGCGGGCGAAACGCCTCGCGGATGACGCGACGGCATCGGCTGCGCACGACAGCCCTGCCCAATTTTTTGCCCGTGGTGATGCCGACGCGCGGCTCACCCAGCCGATTTTTGCGCACGTAGGTGACAAGGGCCGGGTGTACCTGCGACCGACCGCGGTAATACAACGTGCGGAAGTCCTTGTTCTCCCGCAGGGTCAACCACGTTGCCACTGTCCCCGCCTCCTTGTCGTTTTTTGTGCTGCGTCCGGAGTAAGAAAAAAGGCCACACAACGGTGGCCTCTTTGATCAATAGCTCAGACGCGCTCTGCCTTTCGCTCTTCTGCGAGCCAAAACCTTACGGCCGTTGGCTGTTGCCATTCTCTTACGGAAACCATGTTCCATTTTGCGATGCCGCTTCTTGGGCTGGTAGGTACGAAACATGTATACTCCTCCTTTCGTATCGGGGTGATGCTGCAGGAAGGAATAAACCCACTCATACAGCCTGACAATGACATATTATATACCAACCAAATCCGAAAAGTCAAGGCAAATTTCCCGTTCTGTGCGGATTTTTTAAAATTATTTTTTCCGCTTGTGGTATATTCGCGTGAAAACCACCATATATTGTATTTTTCGGCGTTAAACGGGCAAATACGGCACCTTTATTTTCGCGATACCCTATACGGGCGAAATTTTTTCAACAAATAGCGTAAAAAGCGTTGAAAAAATTCTCGATTTATGCTACAATTAGAGTTGTGATTATATTGCCTTTTTTCGGCGTTCATAGAACAAATGGAATGTTTGAGGAGTAGCAAAATTATGGAATCAATCAAACAAATTTGGGCGAGCGTAATGGAGGAGATTCTCAACTCCGGCATCAGCAGCATCGCCTATGACATCTGGATCAAATGTCTCGAGCCGCACGACATCAAAGACGGCGAGATGGTGCTGTACGTCAACACTGAATGGCAGAAAAGCACGATCTTAAAAGAATACGGTGACGCCATTCAGAGTTGCCTGCAAAAGGTGCTCGGTGTACCGCTGGGACTGCGCATCCTCGCGCGCGACACCACCGAGGACATCGCACAGATGGACAAGCTGCCCATTGAGGGTAACGGTTTTCCTAACACCGATGAGGA
The DNA here is from genome assembly GCA_904501705.1 of Clostridiaceae bacterium. GTDB lineage: Bacteria > Bacillota > Clostridia > Oscillospirales > Acutalibacteraceae > UBA5905. The sequence continues at coordinate 2,814 of CAJGCA010000042.1, forward strand.
ATTCACCTTTGACAACTTCATCGTCGGCTCATCCAACAAGTTTGCGCACGCCGCCGCGCACGCGGTCGCTAATCAGCGCACCAATCTGTATAATCCGCTGTTCATCTACGGCGGCTCAGGACTGGGTAAAACCCACCTGCTGTGCGCCATCTGCAAAGAAATACAGAAAAATAATCCTCGCGCGCATATTCTCTACACCAAGGGTGAGACGATGACCAACGAGCTCATTGCCGCCATCCAGAACGGTACGACGACCGAGTTCCACGCCAAATACCGTCAGGTGGACGTGCTGCTTGTCGACGATATTCAGTTTATCAGCGGTAAGACCAGTACGCAGGAGGAATTCTTCCACACCTTCGAGACGCTTCACTCGGGCGGCAAACAGATCGTGTTGACCAGTGACCGACCACCGCGCGAGATTGCAACGTTGGAGGAGCGTCTGCGCTCCCGCTTTGAGATGGGTCTGCTCGCGGACATCCAGCCGCCGGATCTCGAGACCCGCATCGCCATCATCCGCAACAAGGCGCAGAATCTTGATTTGCCGCTGCAGGACGACGTTGCTGAGTACATAGCCAACCAGCTTCGCAGCAACGTCCGCCAGCTCGAGGGTGTGGTCAAGCGTATGCGCGCGCAGTATCTACTCGGCGGAGATCAGCCCAACCTCATTGCGGCGCAAAATGCCATCCGCGATATTCGCAACGACAACCAGCCGGTGCCGATCACCGTCGAACGCATCATCAACGAGGTTGCCCGCACGATGAGCGTGCAGCCGGAGGATATTCGCTCGTCCAAACACTCCGCACCGATCTCAAAAGCACGGCAGGTGGCGGCGTATGTGGTGCGCAGCATCACCAATCTGCCGATGAAGTCCATCGGTGACGAATTCGGCGGCCGCGACCACTCCACCATCGTCTACGCGATTCAGAAGGTAGAGAGCCAGATGGCAAAGGACACCGTTTATAAAAATATGGTGAACGACATTATTAAAAATATCAGCGAATCGTAATCGCACAATTATCGGTTATTCCACCGCCGACTCGCAGGGTCGGTGGGGAATAGCCACCCCTTTTATATTTTATACCTTATTTATATAGCATTTTTTATACCATCTTCCACAATTTTCTCACATTCCACACACATATTTTCACACGACGGTGAGAACTTTTTATTTTTTCCACTTTTCCATTTTTTATTCACGAAAAGAAAAATTTTTTTGTGGACAAAAAAATGGACGTCCGTAAGACGCAGCACCCTTTTCCACAAAATCACAGCCCCTACTACTACTACTAAAAAATAAACATTTATATATCTTTTAATTTACTGTTAAAGGTGGTTTTACAATGAACATCCTGTGTGACAAACTTGAACTCATCGAAGCGGTCGGTACCGTACAGCGTGCCGTCGCATCCAAAGCGGCAATCCCCGCACTGGAGGGTATCCTCCTGCGTGCGCAAGGCTCCACTCTTTACCTGGCAGGCTTTGATATGGAACTGGGTATTACCACGACCATTCCCGCAACTGTGTGGGAGGCGGGTGAGTTCGTGTTGTCGGCACGGATGTTCGGCGACATCGTGCGTAAAATGCCGGGTGAGAGCGTCACCATCATCTCGGATGAAAAATACAACACCATCATCCGCAACGATGTGACGGAGTTTTCCATTATGGGTATGACCGCTGCGGATTATCCCGAAATTCCAAAGATTGAGGATGGCATCAGCTTCCCGCTGTCGCAGCCTGTGCTCAAGAGCATGGTGCGCCAGACCATTTTCGCAGTCGCCGCGCCCAACGATCCCCGCCCAATCTACACGGGTACCCGTTTTGAAATCACCAATGACGAGCTGCGCCTCATCAGCGTCGATGGCTACCGTTTGGCGATGCGCAGTGAGCCTATCCGCAGTGAGGAGACCGCGGCATTTATCGTGCCTGGTAAAACGCTGCAGGAGATTCTCAAGCTGTTAAAGGAAGAGGACAAGACCTGCCACCTCGTGGTCGGCCGCCGTCATATTATTTTTGAAATCGAAGGATATGCGGTTATCTCCCGTTTGCTCGACGGCGAATTTATGGCGTACGATCGCATTATTTCGCCCGACGTGTCCTCGACAGTAACGGTCAATACACGTGCGTTTATGGACGCGGTGGATCGCGTGTCGCTGGTGATCAACGACCGTCTGAAATCCCCGTTGGTGTGCGAATTCCGCGATAACAGCATTAGCGTCTCCTGCACCACCCCCCTCGGCAGTGCGAACGACTCGCTGGCGGCCGAGATCGCAGGCGACGAAGAGGAAATGGGCTTTAACTCCCGCTTCCTGCTGGATGCGCTCAAAAACAGCGAGACCGACGAGATACGCATTGAACTCGCCGGTGCGCTGAAACCGATGAAAATCCTGCCGAAGGAGGGCAATAACTTCCTGTTTCTTGTCCTTCCTGTGAGGTTGAAAAAATGAGTAAACAAACCTTTAGACTGAACAGCGAATATATCCGCCTGGATGATCTTTTGAAACTCACCGGTTGTGTGATGACCGGCGGGCAGGCGAAGATGATGATCCAAAGCGGCGAGGTCGCGGTGGACGGCGAAACCTGCCTGATGCGCGGTAAAAAACTGCGCGGCGGCGAGATCGTCACCATTCCAGCCGAGGGCGAGGAAATCACGGTTGACCGTCCGTAAGTTGACCTTTGACGGGTTTCGCAACCTGCACCCCGGCCAATGGGAGCCGTGTGAGGGTGTTAATATTCTCGCGGGCGACAACGCGCAGGGAAAGACCAACCTGCTGGAGGCCTGCTGGCTATTTACGGGCGCGCGCAGCTTTCGTGGGGCAAAGGATCGCGAAATGGTTGCATTTGACGCCGAGCGAGCCGCGCTGTCGTTGGATTTCTTCGCGGGCGGGCGCGATCAGCAGGCGTCTATCGCCATCGAACAGCGCCGCAGCGTGTCCCTGAACGGGGTAAAACTCCCCAGTGCAGCGAGACTTGCGGGCAATTTCTGCGGAATCGTGTTTTCCCCCGCGCATCTGTCACTTATCAAGGATGGCCCCGAAGGACGCCGCCGTTTCGTCGACAGCGCCTATTGCCAACTTCGCCCTGCGTACATCGGCACGCTGACCGAGCACGCAAAGGTGCTCACCCAACGCAACGCCTTTTTGCGGCAAATGGGGGAATCGTGCAGTGTTTCCTCTTCCGAGGGGGAGATGTTAGCTTTATGGGATAACGCCTTGGCGGTCGCCGCGGCGCGTGTTACCGCCGCCCGCTGCCGTTACGTACAAAAGCTCCAGCCGCTCGCCGCAGATATTTACAGCGGTCTGTCGGGTGGACGGGAGAAACTCACCCTCTCTTGGAATTCCCCCGCGTATGAAGCGGGTGCGTCAGCGGCACAGATTGCTGCCAACTGGGCGGGGCTGCTGGCGAATGCCCATCGCGCGGATAAATCGGCCGGCTTTTCTACCGTCGGCGCGCACCGTGAGGATATGGACATCCTGCTCGACGGCGTGCCCGCGCGCACCTATGGCTCGCAGGGACAGCAGCGCTCCGCGGTACTCGCTCTTAAAATGGCGGAGGCGACCCTCTTACAAGAGGTGACCGACGAGCCGCCTGTCGCTTTTCTCGACGACGTGATGAGCGAGTTGGACGTCTCCCGTCAGGATTATATTCTCAACCACATCCACGATTGGCAGGTGTTCATCACCTGCTGTGAGCCTACCGCGGCACTGCGATTATCCGCCGGTAAGGTATTTCAAATTAAACAAGGTGTAATATCTGAATGAGATTATACAGATAGGATTTGAATTAGGTATGTATTTGCACTTAGGGCAAGAGGTCGTGGTGCGGCGACGGGATATTATCGGGGTGTTTGATATTGAAAACACCACCGTGTCGCGCAACACCCGCGAATTTCTCAACAATGCCGAAAAAGAGGGGAATGTCGGCTACATCAACTATGATTTGCCGAAGTCTTTTACCGTCTGTGCGCCGACGAAGGGAGACCTTGAGGGCGGGAACACAATGGTGTATATCTCCCCGATCGCGCCCCGCACGTTATATAAGAGATCAGAAACTTCGAATATATAAGGAGGATCCGACGATGAGTGAACAGGAATTGGAAAAGAATCTGACCCAGCCTGAGGGATCGTATGACGAAAAAGATATTCAGGTGCTGGAAGGACTGGAGGCGGTGCGTAAGCGCCCCGGTATGTATATCGGTTCGACCGGTCCGCGCGGCCTGCATCATCTGGTGTACGAGATCGTCGATAACTCCATCGACGAGGCGCTCGCGGGCTTCTGTACCCATATTGAGGTGGATATCCTGCCCGGGGACATCATCTCGGTGCGGGATAACGGCCGCGGTATTCCCGTCGGTATGAACGAGAAGATGGGGATGCCCACCGTCACGGTCGTGCTCACCGTCCTGCACGCAGGCGGTAAGTTCGGCGGCGGCGGCTATAAGGTCGCGGGCGGTCTGCACGGCGTCGGTTCGTCGGTGGTTAACGCCCTGTCCGAGTGGCTCGAGGTGGAGATCAGCCGTGACGGGCACACCTATGCTCAGCGTTTCGAGCAGGGCAAGACAGTCACTGACCTGAAAATCATCGGCGACACCGAAGAGACGGGTACGCTGGTGCGCTTTAAGGCGGATCCCACCGTCTTTACCGAAACCACTGAATACGACTACGAGACGCTGCAGAAGCGTCTGCGCGAGCAGGCGTTCCTCAACGCGGGGCTGAAGGTAACGCTGACCGACCGCCGCGACGAGGAGAATATTAAGAGCGAGGAGTTCTGCTATGAGGGCGGTATCTCGTCCTTTGTCGAGTTTCTTAACAAGACGCGCGGCTACACCCCGCTGCACCCGAACGTCATCCACCTGACCACCACCGACGGCGAGTCGGTCGCCGAGGTGGCGTTCCAGTATAACGACAGCTTTAACGAGAATATCGTGTCGTTCGCCAACAATATGAACACGGTGGACGGCGGTACACACGAGACGGCGTTCAAGACCGCGATCACCCGTATCCTCAACGACTACGCCCGCCGCTATAAGATGCTCAAGGACAACGACAAGAATCTCAGCGGTGAGGACGTGCGCGAAGGCATTATGGCGGTGGTCAGCGTCAAGCTCGAGAACGCGCAGTTCGAGTCCCAGACCAAGGCGAAGCTCGGCAACACCTCGATCGCTAAGCTGGTCAACTCCCTGCTTGCCGACAAGCTGACCGCGTATCTTGATGAAAACCCCGCGGTCGCCAAAGCGATCCTGGAAAAATCGATCAACGCCGCGCGTGTGCGTGAGGCTGCCCAGCGCGCCCGTGATAACGCGAGAAACAGTAAGAAGCTCAGCTCCCTGCGTATGCCCGAAAAGCTCGCGGACTGCATCTGGACCGATCCCGAGCGCACCGAGCTGTACATCGTCGAGGGTGACTCGGCCGGCGGCTCCGCGATCCAGGGTCGCGACCGCAACTATCAGGCGATCCTCTCGCTATGGGGTAAGATGCTCAACGTCGAAAAGGCGCGCATCGACAAGGTGTACACTAACGAGAAGCTGCTGCCCGTCGTGGTGGCGCTCGGCTGCGGTATTGGCGACGATTTCGACATCTCCAAGCTGCGCTACGGCAAAGTCATCATCATGGCGGATGCTGACGTTGACGGCGCCCACATCCGCACGCTGATGCTCACCTTCTTCTTCCGCTATATGCGTCCGCTCATCGACGAGGGACACGTTTACATCGCACAGCCCCCGCTGTTCCGCGTCTCGAAGGGCAAAAAGACCTTTTACGCCTTCTCCGACGAGGAGCGCGATCAATACATCGCGGAACTCGGCGGCAACGCGGACATTCAGCGCTACAAGGGTCTTGGTGAAATGGATCCCGAGCAGCTGTGGGAGACCACGATGGATCCTGCTTTCCGCACGATGCTGAAAGTCGAGCTCGAGGACGCGCAGATCGCGGACGAGACCTTCTCCATCCTGATGGGCGACAACGTCGAGCCTCGCCGCGAGTTTATTGAGAAGAACGCCCGCTACGCGACCAACCTCGATATTTAACGGAGTAACCAAAATGGAAGAATATCGCAACCCCATCTCCTCCGAGGAGACGCCCCCTGCTGTCAACGAGTGGGCGATCGACCTCACGAGGGAAGAATATATCCGCTATTACACCCTGTTTTCCAAGCTTAGCGGACCGCTGCGCATGCAGACGGTACAGCTGATCATCTCGATGGTGTTTACGCTGCTGCTCGTTGGCTTCTGCGTGTTCGATTTTATGCAAACGGGCGCGATCGACTGGCTATTTACGCTCATCGGTGGCGTGCTGTTGCTCGCCTCGTTCGGGCTGTGGTGGTATGCGCCGCGCCACGTGCGCAAAGCTGCTGCCAAGGCGTACGACGAGACGCTCGCGGGCGGCTACTGTTACGCAGGCACCCTGCGTGTGCGCGACGACCGCGTCGAGAAGGAGAATGTGCAGGGCATCCACACCATCCATCTGAACGGCGGCACGCTGTTTATCGAGAATCCCGAGATGATGGTGTTCCTCACCGCCAACCGCCGCTCCATCGTCATCCCCGCGCGCTATCTCACCGCCGAGGCGGCGAGCGTCATCCGTGCGGCGGCGGACAAGCTGCCCTACCGCAACCGCCGTTTTCTCGGCCGCGTCGAGCCGCAGGGGGAGACTCCCGTCGCCGCCTGCCCGCCCGAGGACACCGTGCTGTGGGAGCAGACGGTGCGCTACGAGCCCGCGGAGCTCGCCGACCTCATCCGCCACAACGCGACGCAGAACTTTCTCAAGCGTCTGCCGTTTCACAGCATGATGAGCGCGCTGTTCGGCTTTGGACTCGGCTGGGGCGACGGAACGGACATCCTGCCCTGCATCGGCTGGTTTATCGCGTTCTTTGCGCTGACGGCGCTGACCAATCTCGTGATGCCGCGTAACCGCGCGAAAATGATCGCCGCACAGGCGGACATTGCGGGGCGCACCGTCGCCATCAAGCTGACCGACCGCGGTGTGTGGATGACCGACCCGAACAAGGGCTTCGCCGTCCTGCCGTGGAGCGTCATTGAGCACGTGATCGATCGCGATACCTTTGTCGAGATCACCCGCGGACCGCAGTCCATCCGCATCCCCAAACGCTATATAGAAGACTTGTCCGCGTTCGATACACTCATTTGCACCTATTGGAAGAAAACAAATAGTAAATAATAACCATTAATATACAGACAGTAAACAGAAAGGTCAGGTGATCTTGGTGGAAGAACAGACCAATTCTCTCTCCAAGCTGATTTCCGTCGATTTGGATAAGGAGATGCGCAAGAGCTTCCTCGAATATTCGATGTCGGTTATCGTGGCGCGCGCCCTGCCGGACGTGCGCGACGGTCTTAAGCCCGTGCACCGCCGTATCCTGTACACGATGCACGAGGACGGACTGACGCCCGATAAGGCGTACCGCAAGTCGGCGACCACCGTCGGCGACGTGCTGGGTCATTATCATCCGCACGGCGACGCGTCGGTGTACGATGCGATGGTGCGTATGGCGCAGGATTTCTCGCTGCGGTATCCGCTCGTGGACGGTCACGGTAACTTCGGTTCGATCGACGGCCACCCCGCCGCCGCCTACCGTTATACCGAGGCGCGCATGAGCAAGATGTCGCTGGATATGCTCGCCGACATCGAAAAAGAGACCGTCGACTTTATGCCGAACTTCGACGACACCACCAAGGAACCCGTGGTGTTGCCGTCCCGCTTCCCGAATCTGCTGGTCAACGGCTCGTCGGGTATCGCGGTCGGTATGGCGACCAATATCCCGCCGCACAACCTCTGTGAGGTGATCGATGCGATCTGTCTGCTCATCGACAACCCCGAGGCGGAGCTCGCGGATATTATGGAATTCATTCAGGGCCCCGATTTCCCGACCGGCGGCATCATTATGGGCCGCGCGGGCATCCGCGCCGCCTATGCGACGGGTCGCGGCCGCATCACCGTGCGCGCCAAGGCGGAGATTGAAGAGCACGGCAACCGCAGCCGCATCGTTATCAGCGAGATTCCGTATATGGTCAACAAGCTCAACCTTGTCAAGTCCATTATCGACCTCGTGGACGATAAGCGTATTGAAGGCATCAGCGACGTCGTCGACCACTCCAGCATGGAGGGTATGCGGGTGGTCATCGACCTCAAGAAGGACGCCGTCCCGCAGGTGGTGCTCAACCAGCTGTACGCCTACACCCAGATGCAGACAACCTTCGGCGCGATTATGCTGACGCTGGTCGACGGCACGCCCAAGGTGCTCACGCTCAAGCAGATGCTCGAGCAGTATATCAAGTTCCAGGCGCAGGTCGTTACCCGCCGCACGCTGTTTGATTTGCGTAAGGCGAAGGAGCGCGCGCACATCGTGGAGGCGCTCAAGACCGCCGTCGACTTTATCGACGAGGTCATCCGCATCATCCGCGAGTCCAAGGACCAGAACACCGCGAAGGAAGCCTTGATGGCGCGCTTCGCGTTTGACGACGTGCAGGCGGACGCCATCGTGAAGATGCGTCTCGGTCAGTTGTCGGGTCTGGAGCGCCAGAAGATCGAGGATGAGCTGGGTGCGCTGATGATGAAGATCGCCGAGTTCGAGGCGATCCTCGCCGACGAGCAGAAGGTGCTCGCTATCGTCAAGGATGAGTGCATTAAGATGCGCGACAAGTACGGCGACGAGCGCCGCACCGAGATCTCCATCGTGTCGGGCGAGGTAGACATCGAAGACCTCATCCCCGAAGAGGAGTGTGTGCTGACACTGACCAGCCTCGGCTACATCAAGCGCCAGCCGGTTGACAGCTACGCGGCACAGCGCCGCGGCGGCAAGGGCATCAAGGCGCTGTCCACCCGCGAGGAGGACGTCACCAAGACGATGTTTATCTGCTCGAGCCACGATTACGTGATGTTCTTTACGAATATGGGTCGCGTGTATCGCCTGAAGTGTTTTGAGGTTCCGGAAGGCAGCCGTACGGCGAAGGGGCTGAATATTGTTAACCTACTGCCGCTGCAGCCCGAGGAAAAGGTGTCCGCGATGATCCGCGTCGAGGACTACAACGAGGGACAGTACCTCAGCATGATCACCCGCCACGGTATCATCAAGCGTACCCGCCTCGACGCTTACACCAACGTGCGCAAGAGTGGCCTGATTGCCATCGACCTTGATGAGGGCGACGAGCTGGTCTGCGTGCAGACCACCGACGGCGAGCAGCAGCTGCTCGTCGCGACCGCCAAGGGTATGGCGATCCGCTTTAACGAGAGCGACGCGCGCGTCATCGGGCGTACCGCCCGCGGCGTCAAGGCGCTGAATCTCGCTGAGGACGACACCGTCGTCGGTATGGAGCTGGTCGATCCCGAAAAGCTCCTGCTCACCGTCACCGAGACGGGCTACGGCCGTCTGAGCAGCTTCGACGATTACCGCGTGCAGTCCCGCGGCGGAAAGGGCCTGACCAACTACTACACCGCAAAATTCGGCGACGTTATCGGCATTCGTACCGTGTCCACCGACGAGGATCTGATCCTGATCTCGTCGGATGCGATCATCATCCGTATGCTCATCGACGAGATTCGTCTGTGCCGCCGTCCGTCGAAGGGCGTGCGCGTGATGCGCCTGCCCGAGGGCGTGGCGATCGTGTCCATCGCGAGCGCAGCACACGACGAGGAGGCCGAGACCGTCCATCCCGAGGATGACGGATCTGCCGATGAGGGCGCCGCCGACGACGGCACCGAGGACGCGGTCGAGGTGACCGAAGAATAAGCAACTTAACGGTAACGTCCGGCTGATGTCAGCCGGACGTTGCTTGTGTAAAGGGGATATTACCCTTTGTATTTTCGCGCGCCGAGCGAACATTTCCGCCAACATTTGTTTTGTGGAAATCTATGGTGGAAAAACCTAGTAAAATCAAGGGTCTTTATCGTTTTTCGGTAGCCCGATGTGGAAAACTGCGTGGAAAGTGTGGATTTCTCCACAGACGAGTTTTGCGGAAAGTATACGAAAAACCCCGTTTTCCCCCGAACGTGTGGAAAACGACTGTGGAAAAGTGGGAAATTCGGCGGAAAACGCGTAAAACCGCGTGGTTGAGCGGTTTTTTCAACAAATCGGCGATTTTTCTTGTGTAAAAGGGGAAAATGTGCTATGATTTTCCCGTAAAAAGAGCCAAAAAGAAGGAAAGAGCGACTATGACGTTTTTTGAAGCAGAATACGATATTGCGGTCATCGGCGCGGGACATGCGGGTATTGAGGCGGCGCTCGCCGCCGCGCGGTTGGGGTGCTCGACGGTTGTGTTTACCATCAACCTCGACTGGATTGGCAATATGCCCTGCAATCCGTCCATCGGCGGCACGGCAAAGGGTCACCTTGTGCGCGAGATTGACGCTCTCGGCGGCGAGATGGGTAAGGCGGCGGATGCCAATTTCCTGCAGAGCCGTATGCTCAACCGCGGCAAAGGACCTGCGGTGCATTCCCTGCGCGCGCAGATCGATCGACGTGATTATTCCGCCTATATGAAGCGCGCGCTGGAGACCGCCGAACACCTCGACGTCAAGCAAGCCGAGGTGGTTTCGCTCGACCGCCGCGAGGACGGCAGCTGGTTGCTGACTACCCGCCTTGAGGCGCAATACGGCGCCAAAGCGGTCATACTCGCAACGGGAACCTTCCTGCAAGGAAAGATCTTCGTCGGCGACGTGTCCTATGAGGGCGGTCCCGACGGGATGTTTGCCGCGACCGACCTCTCCGCATCGCTCGCCAAGCTCGGGGTCAGCTTACGCCGCTTTAAGACGGGCACGCCCGCCCGCGTGCTCAAATCCAGCATTGATTTTACGAATCTCGAACAGCAGGACGGGGAAGAGCCCGTCACGCCGTTCTCGTTTGAGACAACAGAAGAGCTGCACAACACGCTCCCTTGCCACATCACGTGGACGGGAGAGGACACCAAACGGGTCATCCACGAAAATCTGCACCGCTCTCCGTTGTACGGCGGCAAAATTGAGGGCATCGGCCCGCGGTATTGCCCGAGCATCGAGGATAAGATCGTGCGTTTCGCGGACAAAGAGCGACATCAGGTATTCATCGAGCCCTGCGGCAAGAACACCGAGGAGATGTATCTGCAGGGGCTCAGCTCCAGCCTGCCCGTCGACGTGCAGCTCAAATTTCTGCACACCATCGCGGGGCTGGAGCACGTTAAGGTGATGCGCCCTGCCTACGCGATCGAATACGACTGCGTCGACCCGATTCAGCTCGGGATGACGCTGGAATTCCTCGACATCCCCGGCCTCTACGGTGCGGGGCAGTTCAACGGCTCGTCCGGCTACGAGGAGGCGGCCGCACAGGGCTTAGTGGCTGGCGTCAACGCTGCTTTAAAGCTCAAGGGCGAGGAGCCGATGATCCTCGATCGCGCGTCGAGCTATATTGGCACGCTGGTCGACGACCTCGTCACCAAGGGCTGCATGGACCCGTACCGTATGATGACCAGCCGCAGCGAGTATCGTCTTGTTCTACGGCAGGATAACGCCGACCGAAGGCTTACCCCCATCGGACGACGCGTCGGGCTGGTGGACGATGCCCGCTGGGCGCGCTATACTGCCAGACAGGCGGCGATGGAGACCGAGCGGCGGCGTCTGCACGATATCATCCTGCCGCCGAGTGAAGCGCTCAACGCCCTGCTCACGGAGAAAGGCACCACCCCCGTCACGACGGGGATTCGGTTGGAAGAACTGCTGCGCCGACCCCAATTGAGTTACGCCGACCTCGCGCCCGTTGACAGCGGACGCCCGCCGCACGACAAGCTCGTCACCGAACAGCTTGAGGTGGACATCAAGTACGAGGGCTACATCCGCCGCGAGCAGGGGCAGATCGACGAGATGCGACGGCTGGAAAATCGCCTGCTCCCGCCCGACACGCCGTATGATCAGATCCACGGTCTGCGCAAGGAAGCGCAGGAGAAGCTCGGCCGCATCCGCCCGCGCAGCATCGGGCAGGCATCCCGCATCAGCGGCGTCAGCCC
>CAJGCA010000043.1 GCA_904501705.1 Clostridiaceae bacterium
TACACGGACATAATTACCGATACACGGACATAATTACCTACACACGACCTGCATGATTCTCTTTACACTACGTTTCTGATCCTTTCCAGGCGGGCCAGCGCGTGGCCTCCCGCCCCCTGAGGCAAGCGGGGCAAGCGGGGCAAGCGGGGCGAATGGGGACAATGGGGAAAACTTGGGGAAAACTTGCTGTGTCCTAAGGGATCCGCCCTCCGGGCACCTTAGGACGAAATAAAACATGTTGACTTTCAAACAACATTAGTATATAATGAATATATCAAATGAAAGGAGCTATGCACCATGACAAGTGAATACCTGTTTAGAGAGGCGCTACTCGCGCACATCCGCGAGTGGGAGGAAACCTGCAAGGCCAACATTGAGTACAACTATGAGAACGGCTGGGGCCCCTTCCGCAGCCAGGAGGAGCTGGACGATGAGGCTGTGAAGCTGATGAGACACATTGAAAGGATGTGGCTATTCATCGGGGAAGACGACATCGAGGATATGCTCTTGAACGTCCAGGAAGCACAGAGCAGATTGGAAGACTACATCTTTGATGAGCTATTTAAGTTCTAAAATTTAAAGGTTCTCTCCACGGGGAGCGGAAAGCTCCCCTTTTTTATCGCATTTCTATCATTTCATATCTAATAGGAGGTCTTACCATGACAAACACTTCTAAATACTTTGTTCTCTTTGTCCTTTCCCTGCTGGATGATATCCTTACCTTATACTATAGCATCACCACATGGGTGCCGATCAGGGCCCGCCGGGTCTGGTTCCTTTTCCAGTGGTACGCGCTGCCGGTCATCCGGGAGCGTTCCAGGGCGTTCTTGCTGACGGGGGTCGGCATCCTCGCGACCCTCGCTATCCTCTCTTACTATGCCTGTCGCTATCTGGCATCCAGCGCGCGGGCGGGATGGGCTTTCCGCGCTGAATTGATTTCCGAGTGGAATTGATGTATACTGATCCTGCAGGTGTACCAGTGATGCAGCTTGCAGATTTTGCCCTTTCCAGGGGTCGCGCCATGTGTCCTAAGGGATCCGGTGCTACGCACCACCTTAGGACGAATATCGGCCCCTGGATTGTATTTCTAATGTACATTTCTAAGTACTTCTTATTGAAAATCCCCTTTATAAATGATATAGTCACCTTGTAAACGTTAGCGTGGTCTGAATAGTGCTCCATGTGTCCTAAGGGATCCGGTGCTACGCACCACCTTAGGACGAACAACGTCTTTTTTTCAACCGTGCCGGGGGTCTTCTCCCCCCTGGCTCTTTAGGGGGGTGATCCTATATCTAAATGGCTAGATACCATGCTGCAGCAAAGGCCCCACGACCCGAGGGACAAAGAGCGGGTCGCCCTGGCGCATGTCCAGTACATGTTGTGCAGGACTCAGCGCATGTTCGAGTATGAAGGCCTCCCGGAGACGATACCGGCCCGGATGGTCGAGCTCTATCTGCAGATCAACGGGCACCTGTGCTTTGCCCGCCACGCCGGGGAGCTGTACGTGTATACCGGCGGCATGGGCGGGGAGCCTGACGTATACTACCGTCCCACGGTCTATACAGTAGCAAACCCTGCACAAGACTGGTCAAAGAATCTCATCATCGGCGCCGATTGCGCCGTGATGAGGAACGACTCTTTATATCTCGGCCTATTGCCCCTGTATAGAAGGTACGCCCACGCCCTGGCAGAGAATGAGCTATCCCTGCACGTCACGGATATAAACAGCCGGATGATCTCGCTTATAAGCGCATCCGACGACCGGACGATAGAGAGCGCGAGGAAGTACCTCGAGGACATCGAGAGGGGAAAGCTGGGGGTGATCGCGGAAAATGCCTTTCTCGAGGGATTGAAGGCACAGCCTCTCACCTCCAGCGGGCGCAACGTCCTCATGGATCTCATGGAGTATGAGCAGTATCTAAAGAGCGGATGGTTCAACGAGATCGGGCTCGACTCCAATTACAACATGAAGCGGGAGCGGCTCAACACGGCTGAGGTCGAGATGAACAATGACGCCCTGGCGCCGCTGGTGGATGACATGCTGCGAAGCAGGGAGGAGGGCCTCGAGGAGGCCAACGCCCTCTTTGGCACGAGCATGAGCGTGAAGCTATCCAGCGCGTGGGAGCAGAACCGGCTGGAAACCGAGGCGATGCTTGACGCCATCGAGGAGGGCCCCGAGCCTGAAGGCGGGGAGGAAGGAGGGAGCGACGATGAGACAGAGTGAGTATAACGAGCTCTGGAAGTGCTTTGATGCTACTCTCCCGGGAGTCTTCTCCCATCTCGCGTCCATGGACGTTCCGTGGGCCGATACCCTCACCGGTGCCGCCCTGGACGATGTATATATGAATACATGGTCTGGCTCTAAGCCGCCGAGCCCCTTCGTGAGACGGCTCGCAGAAACCAACGACGGCCCGCTCACCACGACGCAGGTCGAGCGCGTAGCCCAAATGGTCTACAACATGAATTCTGCCGATTGGCTGCGTTCCTGGGACGCCGAGGCCGAGGAGTATGACCCCATCTCCAACTATGACATGCGCGAGGTGATGGAGGATGACATCCACGAGAGGGAGGAGACGGGCACCGGCTCCACGACCTACGGTCGGACGGATACCCGGACGGATAACCTGTCAGATGGTCACGGCCATACTATTACCCGTACTGACGACCTGGAGACGACCCGAACCGGCACGGATACCACGGCCACCAGCGGGGAGAGCACGACCCTCGACGAGACGCAGAACAAGACCTACGGCCTTAACTCTGCCACAGCTGTACCAGCGGATGAGAGCACCTCATCGAACGAGACGCAGACGGAGGCGTCCGAGACGGTCACGCACAACACGGTAGACGCCCGCACCGGCACCGAGACGACCGCCCACAGCGGGACGGATACCCACACCGGCACCCAGACCCACGCCGAGGGCGGGACGGATACGACGAGCGATAGCAAGACGTCCACCGATACCCATAGCTACACCCTGACCCGTACCGGGAATATCGGCGTTACCACGGCTCAGGACATGCTCACACAGGAAAGGGTGCTGCGGGCATGGCGTCTCTTTTACGACAGGGTATTCCCTGATGTCGACAGGGTACTCACATTGTGCACTTATTAAAGGAGGTGTATCCATGCTAGGAGGATATTACATGCTGGAACTGTCAGGCCTCGACCTGACCAAAGAGGCAGCTCAGACCATCGCGGGCAGCTACGCCGGGGCAAAGACAGCCCTCGCCTCTGGCAAGCCGGTGTGGATCTACGGCGTGGACGGCTACGGCCCCATCCCCGCCACCGCATCCGCGGGAGCATCTAACGCCGTGATCCTGTCTTTCCTTACCTATACCGCATCGGTCGCGACCACCAGCGCGGTCACCGTGACCGACCTGCTGGATACTGAATAATTCGTCCTAAGGTGGGGGCGTAGCCCCCGGATCCCTTAGGACACTAAGGAGGTGCTTATATGCAGGTAAATCAAGTATATGAACTGATGAACACGATCACCCAGGAAATCCTGGGCGAATCTGTCATCGTCCAGGAAGACCTGTCCAACGTGGTCGAGCTGGGGGAAGCTTTCGAGAACGCCGGGGGCCTCGATAACTTCGTCCGCTCCCTCAACGATCACATAGGCCGTGTCATTTTCGTGAACAGGGTATACGGCGGGCGGGCACCGTCCGTTTTAATGGACGGTTGGGAGTTTGGATCTGTCCTGGAGAAACTCAGGGCTAACTTGCCGGCCGCTACCGAGAATGAGAGCTGGGAGTTGTCCGACGGAATGTCGTACGACCCGAACGTGTTCTATAAGCCCTCCATCTCGGTCAAGTTCTGGAATTCCAAGGTGACCTTTGAGATCCCGATCTCCCTCACCGAGAGGCAGGTCAAGAGCGCATTCTCTAATGCCACCCAGCTCAACGCATTTCTCAGCATGATCG
This sequence comes from Clostridiaceae bacterium, assembly GCA_904501705.1. Classification (GTDB taxonomy): domain Bacteria; phylum Bacillota; class Clostridia; order Oscillospirales; family Acutalibacteraceae; genus UBA5905. The sequence continues at coordinate 3,928 of CAJGCA010000043.1, forward strand.
AGACAGCCATACAGAACGCGATGACCGTGAAGCTTGACGCCCTGATCATGAGGACGATCAATGCAGGCATCGGGGAGACGCTGGCTGATGCTTTCCCGAACGCCGACTATGGCGACAGCTCCACGACCAGGGCCGTCAACCTTCTGTACCTCTATAACACGACCTACAACGCGGGCGGGTCGCCCCTTGCTGCAGCTGACGCCCTCTCCTCTGCCGACTTCCTCCGGTTCGCGTCCTATCAGCTCATGCTCTATAGCGACAGGCTCGAGGTGATCAGCAAGCTCTTCAACATTGAGGGGACTGATAAATTCACGCCGAAATCCCGGCAGAAGGTGGTCATGCTCTCCGAATTCAAGAGGGCTGCGGATGTATACCTCCAGAGCGATACTTTCCACAATGAGCTGACGAGGTTCCCGGCAGCCGACAGCGTGACCTACTGGCAGGGCTCAGGCACCGGCTATGCCTTCGCCGATACGAGCTCGATCAACATCAAGACCCCGGCGGGGGATACGGTCGAGGCCTCGGGCATCCTCGGCGTGATCTTTGACCGGGACGCCCTCGGCGTAGCGAACCTTGACCGGCGCGTGACGACCAACTACAACGCGAAGGCTGAGTTTTGGAACCAATGGCACAAGATGGATGCAGGCTATTTCTTGGACGAGAGCGAGAACATGGTCGTTTTCTACGTCGCGGACGCGACCTGATAAGGAGGTGATCCGATGGCATTACCAGAGGAGCCTTACACCAGAGTGGAGCGATACCTTGCCCGCCTCGCGGGCCAGAACGTCGACATCCCGGAATATCCCATCACTCGCATAGAGTGTTACCTTGACTACCTTTGTGAGAACGGAGGCGATGTGCCCGCCCCGACCGCCGGGGCGCATAACGCGGTATTCAGGGGGGCTTCCCTGGGTACCGAGTACACGGCAGAGCAGGCATCCACGATAGAATCCGGCGAGTTTAGCGGAATGTATGTTGGAGACTACTGGACGATAGACAACATCATATATCGTATAGCCGGGTTTGATGTCTTCTTATGGCGGGGAACTTCTACAGGATTCTCGAAACATCATGTCGTCATCGTTCCTGACGAGTCCCTTGGCAACGCAGCCATGAACGAGACGGATACCGCGGTGGGCGGTTATCTGGGCACAGCCATGAGGAACACGGTATTGCCGGAAGTGAGCACCGCGTTGCAGTCTAAATTTGGGGAAGGGTCGCTCCTCTCGCATCAGACCCTGTTAACGGGCGCGATATCAGGCGGGGAGGCTTCATCCTGGCAGTGGCAGACCGTGGCAGCCGCTCCCATGAGCGAGACGATGGTGTACGGTTTCCAGGCATGGGGTAAGGGGAGCGTGTACAACATTGGCGAACGGCTGGGCCAGCTGCCTCTCTTCGCCCTGGCCCCCGAATATATCTCGATGACCCCCCGCGGAGAATACTGGTTGATGGATGTCACGGGAAATGATAGCTTTGCCACGGTACAGACCTATTTCAGGCCGGGAACGGCCAAGGCGTCCTCATCGCTCGCGCTCCGGCCCTATTTTCTCCTTGGCCGAGCATCATAAGGAGGGAACCATGATAGACCTTGAGCTTCTGGTGAACGCCTCCGAGCGCAACAAAGTAAACAAATCACTCACGACGGGCCCCGTGTTATCCGGGGCTCTTCGCGATGTATCGAGCATCCTCGATCCTGTCATCAGGGTGGAGGCAGAGAGCGTCTCTTCCTATAATTACGCCCACATCCCCGCCTTTGGCCGGTACTATTTCATCACGGATATCGTGAGCATCCGCACCGGCCTATGGGAGATCACGATGCATGTCGACCCGCTGGAGACATACCGGACGCAGCTGATGGGCGTCCCGTGCATCCTGGAGGCCTCGACCTCCACGGGCATGGATGAGTACCAGGCGGGCAGCGGGCAGTGGGTAGCGAAGCAGAAGGAACTTACGGATATCATCGCCTTTCCCCAGGGCCTCCCGCAGGAGGGCGAGTTCATCCTGATCACGGCAGGAGGTTGACGCCATGGATAAAAACAACCGGAAGGGGGGTGAAGAGTCATAAGGGATCCGGCACTGCGTGCCACCTTATGACGAAGTATGAGCACATTTCTCGACATGCTCGACGGCGTAAAGGCCTACTACGGGTCGGGCTCCGACCAGTGGTCGGCTATCGCCTCCTCCATGTCCTCCGGGGGCCTGACCCCCGATGCGATCGGGCTCCTTCAGCAGGTGCCGGGGGTGACCATCACGAGGAGCGCATCCGGTAAGATATTGGGATACGACTACTCGAATCCTTTCGCGCAGGCTGCGGGCCCGGCATCGGTCATAGACTCCAACGTCCAGACCGGCAGTTATGGCCTTACCAGCTTCAATGCGAGCGTACCGGCATCGGTCGTCACGGACAGCCAGACGGGGGTTAGCACCCTCCAATCTGGCGCGGTCGTCCGCTCTACCGGGCAGACCCTCGCCACGATAGCCGACCGGGCCAGCCTGGCCTTTGCCGGGGTCGCCCTCGGCTCAAAGCTCGGCCTCGCGATAGACTCGGCCCTTTACTCGGCAAACCCGGCATGGTGGGATGAGCACTTCCCGAGCATGAACCCCGCCACCTGGCAGACGCTGGTTCCCGATAACGCGGCGGGCAACGTGGTGAGGGGGCTCCTCGGGATAGGAAATGACAGCGCTACCATGTACATGGACGAGCGCATCCTTGCCTATACCTATTTGACCCTCTTACAGGCGGGGGCCTGGAACGGGGGCGGGGAGGGCACGTCCGACTATGACGGGGATACGACTGGGCTAAACATGACCGGCATCGTGCTCCCTATGAACATAGCGACCATCGGCATCATGAGCGCGGCCACTAGCAGCAATACCTATACCCTCACCACGGACGCGCCCCGGTCGATATTTTACGAGCACTACAACACGTCGGGCTATCCTGCCCCCTTCTGGGAGTGCGGCATGGTATCCGCAGGGCTCCAGAATGACTTTCATATACACGTCAAGAAAGAGCCGCTGTATCCGTCGGAGGATGACTATTACCCCCAGCAGGTGACCTTGAAGGGCCAAACCTTCTGGTATGCAACTGCTATCCGTACGGGCAGGGCCACCAGCCCCGCCGATGCGTTCGAGGCGTCGGGGAGCATATCCCCGTCCACGGTCGCCTATATCCTCCTTTTCGGGGAGTACGTCCCCGGGGCTATCCCCGGATCGGAAGAAAACCCGGACGCATCCATACACATGGTGCCAGCCGACGTGATCAACCCCACCACGGGCCAGCCGGTCACGCCGGCCGATGACCTGGACGACGTGGTGGACGCCCTCAAGACCGCATACCCCGACCTCTTCGACGGGGAGGCATATGAGGACGTGTACCAGGACGACGGGACGACCGAGAGGATATACTATATCCCCGTCCCGTACCCTGCCACGGATCAGGCAGGATATCCGGTCACCGACCTGACCCCCGGCATAGACCCGCAGACCGACCCGCAGGTGACCGAGGAGACAAGGCCGGATGCTGCCGATAACATCATCGATACCACGACCACGCCGCCATCCCCGCCCGATACCGGATCGGGGAGCACCCCGCCCGCCGTCGTGCCGACCGGATCGGCGTCGGCCCTATACTCCATCTATAACCCGACCACGGCAGAGCTCTCGAGCTTTGGCGCGTGGCTCTGGTCTTCGAGCTTCGTCGACCAGCTCTTGAAGCTCTTCAGCGACCCGATGCAGGCGATCATAGGCCTTCACAAGGTGTTCTGCACCCCTCCGGTATCCGGGCGGGGGAATATCAAGGTGGGCTACCTGGATAGCGGGGTCGCGACCAATCTCGTATCGGGCCAGTACGTGACGATAAGCTGCGGGAGCGTATCCCTTGCCGAGTATTTTGGGAACGTCTTCGACTACGACCCCTATACGAGGGTGCAGATATACCTCCCCTTCGTCGGGATACAGCCCCTCGATACGGGCGACGTCATGAGGGGAGCCCTCTCGGTCGCCTACCATATAGACGTGCTGACCGGCGCCTGCCTGGCAGAGGTGAGCGTGGCGCGCGACGGGGCCGGGGGCATCCTCTACACCTATGCTGGCAACGCAGCAGTGCAGTATCCCATCAGCTCGGGCTCGTACATGGGCATCCTCTCGACCGTGGTGAGCATGGCGGGAGGCATCGCGGGGACGATCGCGTCAGGCGGGGCCCTGGCTCCCCTCGCTATGGGGGCAGCGTCGGGCATCCTCTCGGCCCGTACCCGCGTGCAGCACTCCGGGGGATTTTCCGGGAACGCGGGGGCGATGGGAGCGCGCATCCCCTACCTGATCGTGACCCGCCCGCAGAGCGCGGTAGCGATGAGGTTCGAGGACTACGAGGGCTACCCCGCGAACCATACCACGACCATAGGCGCGTGCTCCGGTTACATCCGGTGCAAGGTCGCCCACCTCGAGGGCATCCCGGCAACCAGCGGGGAGCTTGCTGAGCTCGAGAGCCTGCTCGCAGAGGGGGTGATCATCTGATGGCTATGTCCTATGAGGAGGCCCTCGCGAGACGCCGGGCCCGGCACCGGGAGCGGATGGCGACCGACCCCGTGTACCGGGAGAAGAAGCTCGCGGAGGGTCGGAGATACCGGGAGGAGCACCGGGAGGAGCGCCGGGCATGGAACCGCAGGTACTACCATGAGGTGGCGAAACCCCGGAACATAAGAAAAGCCCTCCTTGCGGAGGGCGTGAAGATATGATATAGTTTTCCTATCTTGTCATGGGTAAGTGGAGAGAACCTTACAAGATGGCTTATCGAAAATCGCATAAGTGGAGAGCGGGAGCCCTGGACCTGGGCTCCCGCTTTTCATTTTCCCTTCATGGGATAGTATTCCGGGACCTTGTAGCCGCACCTGCGGAAAACCTCGCGGAAGTCTCGCCATCTGTTCTGCTCGGAGGCCCTGGCCAATGCCCCCGGGCGGGCCTTCCATTCCTTCCGATACTCTTTCCTATGCTCTTTGTGCTTCTTTTCCCATTCACGGTAGTATTCCCTGCTATTACCCATTAGCACCTCCTATCCCCAGCGACCGGCACAGGTCGCCGAGGGTCATGACGAAAGATGCCGTCGGGTAGCTGGTCACCAGTATCTTTTGATGGTACTCCTCCCCCACGCCCCGGTGCAGGTACTCGAGCTTTTCCTTGAGCTCCCCGTCCGTCACCACGCCGAGGTCTGTCATCTCGACCACGTCGAGCGGGGCCATGGGCTTCAGAGCTGCCAGCTCCGGGGGGAGCGCATCCGCCCCGAGGCTCTTCTTGTCTATCATCAGTAACCGGAACAAAACTTTATCTTGCCTCCTTTCCGCACCAGATCATATAGTTCCGCACGATCTCGCCTATCTCGTTGTCCTGATAGAAAATCTTGTCCTGCTTATAGTGTAGCATGATCTTCTTACCGATGTCGTCCGTCGGGCGCAATAGGTTGCGCCTCCAGTTTGGGAGGGGCGACCACTCGGGAGAGAAAACCAGGTCGCGCTCCGGGTGCTTGATGTCCCCGGTCTTGCGGTGGATGTATGTATAGTAGGCGTCCTCGTACTGGATCACCTCGCACTGCAAGAGGTGCCGGTCGAACTGGATCCAGTAGGTAAATAATACGTCCTTAGGCCGGTACTTGTACGGGCTATGGGGGTATATGTCTATCTCCCACTCCCCGCCGGTGATCATCGCCAGTTTCGGATTATCGAAGGCGAAGTATACGTCAGAGGGCTTGCCCTCTTTGTTCGCCTTGCAATACTCCACCGCCACGGTCAGCTTGCTTTCCCCGTACCTGTACACGTCTATGTCGCCTTGCTTCATCTTCCATATATGGGTCAGGCCCATCTCCCCAAAATACGGGCAGAATTTATTGACGGTGTTCCCCAGCATGAATATCTTCACATCTGCCCTGTCACGGATGATCGTAGATAGCAAGTTCATATATAGGACGAACTCATTGGGCAGGTACTGCGTCCTGGTGAGGAACTCGTCAAAAACCACTGTCTTGATGCCGGGGTAGGACGTGGACTTGTCATGCTCCCCGGTCGAGACGGCGAACGCGTAGCAGAAGGGGACGTCGTCCCGCTCACGCTTGCCGTTCTCATCGTACCGGCAGAGGTACCACCGGCCCGACCAGTAGTATACGCCCGTCCACTCCCCGCCGGTCAGTTCCTGGATCACGCCGTTACGCTCGAGGCTATCGAACATGGATTGTCCATTCTTTCCTTTATAATCGGTATCCCATCGCCTGATCAGGGCCATCTGTTCCCCCGCCTCGACATAGCGGGTCAGGCCGAGCTTCAGGCATGCATACGTCTTGCCGTTGCTCCGCTCGCCTATGATCATGTTATAGGTAGCCTTCCGCGAGAGTATGCGGTCAAGGCTATAATAAGTACGCTTCTTTGCTTTAGCCATGCTTCGTCATAAGGAGCCTTCGTCCTAAGGTGGTGCGTAGCACCGGATCCCTTAGGACTATAGGGGCGGATCCCTTATGACCATTCACCTCCTTCTTGTTGTCATTATACCTGGTCATATCAATCCCTTTTTCAGTCTCTGCAGATACTCGGCGTACGGGGGAGCGAGGCTCAGGTTATATCCTCCCGGCTCGAGGTGCACGTAGCTCTTTTCGTAGAACTCGTAGTATACCCCGTCCCGGTCGCGCACGACGCCGGTTATCTCATCATCTCCATAATAAGGTATCATCTTCCCCGCATGCCCCGGGGGTATCTCCATCCCGTCCGCGAAGAACTCGAAGGCGTCCCCGTCCCTTACCTGCTCCTCGATGTAGGGCACAGCCTCGCGCTTGTTCACGCCCGAGACGGTTATGTTTATGTTCCCATCCTCCTCGACCATGTACCTTTTTGCGCCCAGGGACTTGAACCTGCTATAGGTGCCCTCGTACTCCCACACTCCCAGCTCCTTTCTCTTGCCGTCCGGGGTATACGCGGCTGACAGCTCAGGGTCGAGCTTATGATACTCGAGGCATTTCCTGATCTTCCTCTGGATATTCTCGTTGTGCTTCTGGATGTGCTCGAGGTGCCGCCTGTCGCGCCCGTTCATGACTTTGAGGCTGTCCGTATCGGAATACACGTAGTCGTCCCCAAAGTGGAAGATGCCCCGCCACAGGTTCTTCCGACAATAGGCCGTGATGAAGACGCCCCATGCATAGTACGTGAAGCGGCTCTGGGAGTCGTTGTAGTCGTCCAGCGCCTCCACCTTCTCGGCCTCGGTCAGCTTCACTTCCAAAAGGCGCTCGGATCCCACCAGCTCCCCCCACTCGTTGCCCTCCAGATCGTAGGGGACGTGGGGGCGCAAGGGGTTCATGACCATCATACCATAAATGGAATTCAGGTTTTCCTTCGCGGTATGATATTCCTGCTCCATGCCCTCCACGCCCTTTAGGCGGGTCTTCTTCTGGAAATAGTCTATGGCGCTCTTTACGATGGGCTTAGGCAGATACCCCCGGCCCCACCTGATCAGGCCCGCGACCTCGAGACGGGAGCATGAATAGCACCGGATGACGATCTCCCAATCCACGTTGGTTATGGTAGTGGTGAGCTCATCGGCCCATACCACGCGCCCGTTGTCTATCTGCCTCTTTGCCTCCTTCGGTATGATGCAGTGGCTCTCACTCAGGTAATGGTCATAGCTTACCTTGGGCCTGACGTCCCACATGGTGACCGTGAATACGCAGCAGTAGAGCCTAAGGCACTCCTGGAACTCCTTCATGCTCCCGGGGTGCCAGCGCTGCGGGGGAGTGACCGGGAAGTACTCCGAGCACATGACCGAGGGGTAAGCACTGGCAAAGTCGTAGGATGATACATCCTCCATCACATCCCCGGAATGGAAGGGGTTGGCGTGGGTAAACCCCCCGGCGAATGCGTTATGGAGGCTATCATATAGGAAGGGATCCAGCGTGAGGCCCTTCATGAGCTCCCCGTAGCGCAATTTGGAAAAATCCTGCCCTGCCCGCCTGGAGGGGTCGCGAAAGCACGCCCTCTGGACATCGCGCCTCACATACCCTGTCTTGGTGAGCGGGATGCGCGACAGCCCGCCCTCTATCTCGATCTGCTCGGATATATGGGCCGTGACCACGAGGCAATCATGCTCCAGATATTCCACCTCGGCAGCCGTGAGCCGGGTGAGCGGATGCCGTGGCACCTCGTAGTCTATCGTGCCCACCAGCTTCTTGATGTCGTGGGACGTCAGGTGCTCGCCTACCTTCTCGAGCCCGTACCCGGTCAGGATGTACGAGCAGCGAAATTCAAACCCGTCCTTCGTGAGGGCGTAGCAGACCTCTCGGGAGGACAGGGCGAATACGTTCTCCCACTCGAACCACTTCCTGAAAAATTGAAAGTCGTACGCAAGGTTATGCACCCAGATCAGGCACCGGTGCTCCGGGGATATGTGCCAGGCGTCCCGGATGACCCCGAGCGCATCCACCAGCTCGGGCCATGTCCGGCCCATATAGCACGTATCCCCGATAGCAAGGCCCCACGCCCACATGACCGCGCACTTCTCCAGCTCCCCGCCTCGCGGCCTCTTGAAAGAGTATGTCTCGCAATCGAAGCATAGGGGGATATCGATATATCTCCACGCCACCCGCTCCCCGCCCACGAAACGGGCCTTGGAGCTCTCGTGCACCCCGTCCAGGGATGGCAGCGTGTCCCGCAGTCTCTTTATATCTTCCATGGTTACCAGTCATCATCATCTGAATAGTATGTGGAGAAACCGAGATCCCTGGCCTGTTCGCGGAAATTCTCGGCCTCGCGGTATATCTCGTCCAGCCGTCCCGCCACCAGGTCGCGGGCCTCCTCGAAGCTCATGCCGTCATGGGAGGCCCACTCGTCGTCTATCGCGTTGAATAGCCTCATGCGCGGGTCGCTCACGGGGTCGGAGTCGGCGCGCTTCTTGAAACGCGGGTCGAATCTCGCGATGCTGTCGACCATGCGCCAGACCTCACCGGCCTCGGTGCCGACGCCGTACCGCCGATCATCGTTCGTCACGTCATAGTCGTGGATGGATCTGGCGCGGTTGCCTACTATCTCCCCCGTCACGGGATCGATGAACCCGCCGCCCTTTTCCTCGTACGGGAGCCAGCCCCCGCCGTACTCCGGGTGCTCCCAGTACCTCTTTTCCTCGTTCCATGTCCAGCCGGGGAGCGGCTGCCATCCCGACCTCTGCTCCCCGGTCGTCTTGCCGAAACCGTGGATGTCCCCCCCGCCGAAAAGATCGGTGAAGGCCCCTCGCGCCTCCTCTGATGCGAAGTCGGGGGCGTTCTCCCCGGGGGCGGGGACGTCTATCCGCTCAGGCGGGAGCGGCGGGGCTCCTAATACCGGAGCAGCCCCCGATCCCTTGGGGCCCCCGGCGGGGGGGGTAGGTGGCTTTATGACCCCCCTCCTCACAGCCTCGACGGTGGCGTCGCGCTGGACTTTCTCCCACCCCGCCTTTGTGGAGGTGGGATCTCGGAAAAAGTTCTTCAGCCGGATGAACTCCGATTTCAGGCCCTCCAGCGTCTTCCCTTTGGAGGAAAAGCGCCCGCCCGAGCGGGCCACCTCATCCAGGGCCGGGGAGCTCTCCCCCCTTTTTGCAGCGCGGTCAAGCCTCTTGTTCATGGTGCTGGCCAATCTCCCCACGGCCTGACGCAGGGTCTTTTCCGTGACCCTGCCGATGTTGCGGGAGATTCCTGAGATGATCTCACCGGCAGACTTGCCCACGCCATACGGTTTCTCCTTCTTTCCCTTTTTCGTCATTATGATCCTCCTAAATACTGGATCACCATGTCCAGCGTGACCGGGAACCCCAGGACGATATAGGTATAAAGAAGACGGTTGCTCCCAACCGTCCCCTTTTCAAACCTGCATATGTGCGCCCTGGTGACCCCGGCCTTCCTTGCTATGTGCGCCTGGGTGATGCCCAGGTTCTCGCGCCATTCCCTGCAAGCGGGGCCTATGTCATGCATTTCTTAGCTCCTTTCCTTGCGCACCTCCCCATATAAGCTGGAGAGACGCTCCTTTAATACCTGTTTCCTGGTCTGGCTCGTGAGGGTGCCTTTCTCCCAAATCTCCGTCAGGATGTCCGTGGCCTCCCAGGTCTGCTCAGGAGTAAGATCTGAAAAATCCATCACTCCATAATCACGTTCCAGCTCGTCTAAATCCAATACTTTCATGCTGTCCGTCCCCGCATATGCCATCCCTGCACCTCACTCAAAGTCATCCAGGGAGTGGTCTTCGTAGGGCTCCCCCGGCTGGTAGTCGTTCACCCACAGGTTATAGGTGATGTGCTCCACGCCGTCCGCGTCCTTGTACTTCTTTTCGGACAGGTTCGCGTCCTTGCGCTCGATGACGATGTTCACGGGAAACAGGGTCGGGAGCGGAACGCCCTCCGCAAAGTTGACGCGAGCGGGCACCTCCTCCCCGGTGCTCTTGCGGGTCAGGCGGGTCAGATAGATCTTGAAGGAACGCCCCTCGTTGGTCTTCTTGGTCTTTGCATAGATGGTAAGGTTCATAGTGTTCTCCTCTCTATAGAACATGATAAATGGTCATGGTACAAAGTGTACCACGACATCATTATATACCTTTTGATAGTTACTTGTCAACACTTGTTGCACTTGTCCCGTTTATCCGCCACTTGTCCACATTATCCCCATTCGCCCCGCTTGCCCCGCTTGCCTCAGGGGGCGGGAGGCCACGCGCTGGCCCGCCTGGAAAGGATCAGAAACGTAGTGTAAAGAGAATCATGCAGGTCGTGTGTAGGTAATTATGTCCGTGTATCGGTAATTATGTCCGTGTA
>CAJGCA010000044.1 GCA_904501705.1 Clostridiaceae bacterium
ACCAGCGGCAGAGCCTCCTCCTTATCCTCGTCGGCGAGGGTGACGATGACCGTGCCATAGTTCTGCAAGGTGATACCGCCCGCAATGAGCGCTTTCTGCATCGCGCGGCACAGCTTTTCGTCGTAGCCGATGGCTTCGCCCGTCGACTTCATTTCGGGAGACAGGTAGGCATCGAGACCCTTGATCTTATTGAAGGAGAACACCGGCACCTTAACGTAGTAGCGGCTCTTCTCCTCGGGATAGAGCTTAAAGATGCCCTGCTCCTTGAGGGATTTGCCGAGGATAACCTCGGTCGCGATGTCCGCAAGGCTGTAGCCTGTTGCCTTAGACAGGAACGGCACGGTACGGGACGAACGGGGGTTGACCTCGATGATAAAGACGTTGTCGTCCTTGTCGACGATGAACTGGATGTTATAGAGACCCACGATGCCGATGCCGAGACCTAACTTCTTCGCATACTGCAGGATGGTGCCCTTCACCTTATCCGAGATGGAGAAGGTGGGATACACGCTGATGGAGTCACCCGAGTGCACACCCGTACGCTCGACCAGCTCCATAATGCCGGGGACGAACACGTCCTGCCCGTCGCAGATGGCGTCGACCTCGACCTCTTTACCCTGCAGGTACTTGTCGACCAGCACAGGCTTGTCCTCGTCGATTTCCACCGCGGTCTTGAGGTAGTGGCGCAGGTCCTCGTCCTTCGCGACGATCTGCATCGCGCGACCGCCGAGCACGAAGGAGGGACGCACCAGCACGGGATAGCCGATCTCGTTGGCGGCCTTGATGCCGTCCTCGATGTTGGTGACCGCCTTACCCTTCGGCTGGGGGATGTCCAGCTCGCGCAGGATCTTCTCGAAGCTGTCGCGGTTCTCGGCGCGCTCGATGGCGGCGCAGTCGGTGCCGACGATCTTGACGCCGCGCTTCATCAGCGGCTCGGCGAGGTTGATCGCGGTCTGACCGCCCAGCGAAGCGATAACGCCCTCGGGCTGTTCAAAGTCGAGGATCGCCATCACGTCCTCGGGCGTCAGCGGCTCAAAGTACAGCTTGTCACCCGTGGTGTAGTCGGTGGACACCGTCTCGGGGTTGTTGTTGATGATGATCGCCTCGTAGCCCGATTTTTTGATGGTCTGCACCGAGTGGACAGTGGAGTAGTCGAACTCCACGCCCTGACCGATGCGGATGGGACCCGCACCGAGCACGACGATCTTGCGCTTGTCGGTCAAGCGGGAATCGTTCTCACCCGTGTAGGACGAGTACAGATACGCGATATATTTGCCCGTGTGCATCGTGTCGACCATACGGAACACGGGGGTGATACCTGCCGCTTTACGCTGATCGTACACGGCGAGCTCCTCGGTCTCCCACAGGCGGGCGATCACCGTGTCGGCAAAGCCCATCTTCTTGGCAGCGCGCAGGGTCGCCTCGTCGCCGCGGTTAGCGCGCAGGGTGTTTTCCATCTCGACGATGCGCTTGATGCTGTCGAGGAACAGGGGCGTGATCTTAGTCGCCTCGTGCAGCTCCTCGGTGGTCATCCCCAGACGCACGAGCTGCGTGATGGCGTAGATGTTGTCGTCCTTAGACTCGGCGATGTAGGCGAGCAGCTCGTCCTTCGTCTTGCCGTCAAACTTCGCGTGATAGAAATGATCCACGCCCGTCTCGAGCGAGCGTACGGATTTGAGGAAGCATTCCTCGAGGTTGGAGCCGATGCCCATCACCTCGCCCGTCGCCTTCATCTGCGTGCCGAGGGTGTTGGGCGCGGAGGTAAACTTATCAAACGGGAAGCGCGGGAACTTCGCGACGATATAGTCGAGCTGCGGCTCGATAGCAGCCGTGCCGCCCGCAACGGGGATCTCGTCGAGGGTCATACCCACCGCGATCTTGGCGGTAACGCGCGCGATCGGGAAACCGCTCGCCTTGGACGCGAGCGCAGAAGAACGCGACACACGGGGGTTAACCTCGATGAGGTAATATTCGCTGGTATAGGGGTTGAGCGCATACTGCACATTACAGCCGCCCTCGATCTTGAGCTCGCGGATGATCTTAATAGCGCTGTCGTTAAGCATCTTGAGGTCGTGGTCGTTGAGCGACAAGATGGGCGCCACCACGATAGAGTCGCCGGTGTGCACGCCGACGGGGTCGACGTTCTCCATACCGCAGATGGTGATGGCGTTGTCGGCGGAGTCGCGCATAACCTCAAACTCGATTTCCTTGTAGCCCTTGACGGACTTTTCGATGAGCACCTGATGCACGGGCGAGAGCTTAAAGGCGTTCGCACCGATCTCGTTAAGCTCATCCTCGTTGTAGGCGAAGCCACCGCCCGTACCACCGAGGGTGAAGGCGGGACGCAGCACGACGGGGTAGCCGATGCGGGCCGCCGCCTCGCGCGCCTCCTCGAGGCTGTAGGTGATCTCGGACGGAATGACCGGCTCGCCGATCGACTGGCACATCTCCTTAAACATCTCGCGGTCCTCGGCGCGCTCGATGGATTCGCTGCTCGTGCCGAGCAGCTCCACGCCGCACTCCTTGAGAATGCCTTTCTTCTCAAGCTGCATCGCGAGGTTGAGACCCGTCTGTCCACCGATACCGGGGACGATCGCATCGGGACGCTCATAGCGCAGGATCTTCGCAATATATTCCAGCGTCAGCGGCTCCATATACACCTTGTCTGCGATGGACGTATCCGTCATAATCGTCGCAGGGTTGGAGTTGCACAACACCACCTCGTAGCCCTCTTCGCGCAGAGCCAAACACGCTTGCGTACCCGCGTAGTCGAACTCCGCCGCCTGACCGATGACGATCGGGCCGGAGCCGATGATCATAATCTTCTTCAAATCTGTTCTCTTAGCCATAATAATTGCCTCCTATATATCACAAAGAATACACAACATTGCCGTTATGGACGGTCATCAGGCACTTGCCGTAGACCTCCCACCCCGCGAAGGGGGTTGCCCGTCCCATCGTGAGGAACTCCTCGGGATCGACGGTATAGGGCGTATCCAGCGCGAACACGGTGAAGTCATCGCCCGTATCGATACCAAAACGCTTTTTCGGGTTTGTGCTCATCAATACAATCAGCTTGTCCAGCGTGATGATACCCGTTTTCACCAGTTTGGTATATAATACAGGGAACGCGGTCTCCAGACCGACAACCCCCATCGCGCTCTTTTCCAGTCCCCGCGCCTTTTCCTCGGCGCTGTGGGGCGCGTGGTCGGTGGCGATCATATCAATAGTACCGTCCTTGATACCCTCGATAAGCGCCAGCATATCCTCGCGGCTGCGCAAGGGCGGATTCATCTTAAAGCGCCCATCCTCCTGCAAGTCCTCGTCGCACATCGTCAGGTAATGCGGTCCTGTCTCACAGGTAACGTCCACGCCTTCCGCCTTCGCTTGTCGAATAAGTTCTACGCTCTCCTTGGTGGAGATGTGGCAGACGTGGTAGGCGCAACCGATTTCTTTCGCAAGCCGCAGGTCGCGGGCGATCTGTCCCCACTCGCTCTCGCTGCAGATGCCGCGGTGTCCGTGGGCGGCGGCATACGCGCCGTCGTGGATGTAGCCGCCACGCAGCAGGTCGTTTACCTCACAATGGGCGGCGACGATTTTACCGAGCCGCTTCGCCTCGGTCATCGCACGGCGCATCATATCGTCATCCTGCACCCCGCGCCCGTCATCCGAGAAGGCGCACACCTTATCCGCCATCTCGTCAAGCGCCGCTAAGTTCTCCCCTCGCTCGCCGATAGTAATCGCCCCGTAAGGAATCACGCGGATGCACGCATCCTTGTCAATGGCATCAAGCTGCACCTGCAAATGCTCCGCACTGTCGGGTACGGGGTCAAGGTTCGGCATCGTGCACACCGCGGTGTAACCGCCGCGTGCCGCCGCGCGCGACCCGCTCGCCATCGTTTCTTTATACAAAAAGCCCGGCTCTCGGAAATGCACGTGCACATCACAAAGGCCGGGTAAAATAACGTATGAATCGGGAGAATGGGGCAGTAAGCCCTTGTCCGCCAGAATGGTCAGGGCCTGTTCACGGGTCATCTTCTGCATCGTCATTCTCTCCTCTCATTCAAATATATACACGCCCGCTTCGTTCTCGGAATCGCCGAACAGCACGCGGACCGTTTCGTTCTTGGCGGTCGGCACGTTCTTGCCGACGTAATCGGGGCGCAGGGGTAATTCGCGGTGGCCGCGGTCGATGAGCGCGACAAACTGCACCGTACGCGGTCTGCCGAAAGTGAACACCGTCTCCAGCGCCGCACGGGCGGTGCGGCCGGTGTACAGCACGTCGTCGACAATGATGACCGTCTTATCCTGTATAGGGCAGGGAATGTCGCTCTGTCCCGCATTCGCGCGCTTGTCCTCATCTGTGAGGTCGTCGCGGTGGATGGTGACGTCTAACTCGCCGAGCGGTACACGCACGTCGAAGAACCGCTCGATGCGGTCGCGCAGCATCGTCGCGAGCGGCACACCGCGGCGCTTTACCCCGAAGATGCACACGTCCTCAAGCCCTTGATTGCGCTCGGAGATCTCGTGCGCGATGCGACCGATAGCACGGTCCATCGCCATCCCGTCCATAATTCTGGTTTTCGGCGTCAAGTGAACACCCCCATAAAACGAAAAAATCTTGCCGAGAGCGGCAAGATCCTTGTACACACAATGAGACCGCGGGCATACAGATATAGCTTGCCCACATATCCTTTCTTATGCACAATCTTACCGGTCTCTCTGTACCGATTTAAAAATTGATTTTTTCACTTGCCTTACTATACCACACCGCCGAAATTTTGTCAATGGGAAAACGGTGGTTTTTCAAAAAAATTCCTATACGGCTTAATTGACAAAGAACGCCTATTTTGATACAATTTTCTTAGCAATAAGAGAGAGGGACACCATATGGCAAAACACGCAAAATCCATCGTTTTCAATAAAACTACCCGTCTTGCTCTGACCATCGGCGGCGCGATACTCGCGGCAGCTGTCGTTGTCGGCGCCGTACTGCTCTGCCTAAAACAGCGCGTCGAAGAACCCATGAGCAGCAATTCTATACCCATCGCCGCGACGACCGCAAGCGAGACGACGACAACGACAACGACTACCACCACGACCGAGCCGACAACGACTACCACGACAAAGGTTGTATTTAAGGAACTCACCTTCTCCTCTCCCGCCAAAACCATCTTTACCACCACCGAGTCCTCGGTGGCGTTCAGCGGCAGTGCCGACCCAAACTCCACCCTCACCGTCAACGGCAAGAATATCCCGCTCTCCAAAATCGGCGGATTTTCCATTGACCAAAAATTGACTGAGGGTGTCAACACCTTCCGCTTCGAGAGCGGCGGCAAGACCGTCACCTACAACATCACCTACAAAATCGACATTCTGCAATCCGTCACCCCCGCCAAAGCGCTGACAGTAGAAGGCGGCGGCTCGATCCAATTCCGCGCGACCGCCCACAAAAAAGCGGCGCTCACCGCGACCTTTAACGGACAGACCAAGAAAATGAGCGAGACCATCAACCCCAACGGCGGCGCGTTTGATGATGGCGGCGACTACACTACCTATCAGGCGACCTTTACCCTGCCCGCAGGCACGGCGAATAAGCAAAAGGCACTTGGCAGCGCCACCATTACAGCGAAATATAACGGGCTCGTAGAAACGATGAAAAGCGGCACCGTCACTATTAAGCCCGTTACCGTAACGCGGTACATCACCGTGACGCGCGACTATGCAGAAACTTTTTCGGGCAGCGTGGTCAACGATTATTCCCGTCCCGATAGTGCCTATCTCCCCATCGGCACGGTAGATAAAATTGTGAAAACCGGCTCTGCCGCAGGCAACACCTACTACCTGCTCGGATGCGGACGATGGGTGTATACGGATGACGTAGAAATCACCAATAGCATCAAAACGCTGAACAAGACCGCCTTACGCGGTGGTCAAACGGCGGTGACCGACAAAGCGACGGTTCTCACTTTCGGCGCGGATTGGAAAATTCCGTATAATCTTAAATTAGCGCCACAGACTTACCGTGCGCCGAACGCATCGGTGCCGAGTTACGCCATCACCGAACAAACCACGGAATATATCGACCTGACGTTTTATTATACCAATAAGATTCCCGCCGCACCCTCGATGAAGGACAGCCCGTTGTTCTCCTCTGCCACGTGGCGCACAGTGGACGGCAACGCCGTTCTTCGTCTGATGTTACGCAAGAAGGGACAGTTCTACGGCTATTCCGCAGAATGGAAAGATAACACGCTGGTGTTCTCCTTTAAACACCCCAACAGCGCCGCCGACAACCCCACCGCAAAGCCGTTGCAGGGTATACGCATCGTGCTGGACGCGGGACACGGCGGAAGCTCCATCGGCACTTACGGCACCATCGCGGGGTATTATGAAAAGACCGCGACGCTGGATTACACCCTCGTCCTGCAAAAGAAGCTTGAAGCGTTGGGGGCGACCGTCGTGATGACTCGAACGGCGGACGTACTGCCCGATAATCCCACGATGAGCACACGCACCGCGCACGCGCGCAACAATAACACCGATCTGCTGCTCAGCATTCATATGAACGGCTCGCAGGCATCATCGGCAAGCGGATGCACGCTGCACTATTTCAATGAATATTCCTACACAATAGCCAAACGGCTGACCGACACAATGCGTGCGGTCGAAAAGGCGCACGGTGTAGGCAATCGCAACGAGGTGACGGTATGGAGTCCCTTCTTTATGGCACGCCTGCACGATTGTCCCGCGGTGCTGGTTGAATGCGGCTTTATGACTAACGCGCACAATATGCAAAAGCTGGTGGACGCGACGTATAAAGACCAGATGACGGATGCCATCGCCAAGGCGGTGGTGGACTATTTCACCGACCTGCCGATATATCCCAAGTCAGACTCCACCACCGAGCCGTCCGACACCACGACCACCACCGAAAGCACCACAACGACGACAACGACAACAACTGATGACACATCGGAATCCGACAGTACCACCGAAAGTGATACGAACGACAGCACCACAACCGAAAACGAAGATACAAAAACGACCGACGGCGAGGATAATTCCTCGCCGTCGGTCGTTTATATGTTCGCTTCAATTAATGTTCGCTTCAATTAATTCTAAAAATTTTTCCGATGTCAGTCGGTGCTTCTCGGGAGCTTGATAAACCCTGTAACCACTCTCCGACGATGTTTTGGCACCGATACTGCCATCTTTCATTCGATGAAAAGCAAAGGCGCTGTCGCCAACGGTCAAGTTCAAAACACCCTCGCCGGGAACCACCAGCAATTCATGCAGTTGTGTAACAGGATAATCCTCCACGTAGCGATAATGCAACAACGACCGCAAAGTTTTCATATCGGTAATTTCGACCCCCGTGGGATACTCATCATGAATAACCTGGCAAGCATCTATATCCTCCAGCGAATCGATACCGCAATCCGAGAGAAGATTACCGTCCGCAAAGCAGGATGAAAGCAGCATTAAACAAGCCGACAGCACGCCGAACAAAACCCACTTTTTCATACAGCGCTTCTCCTTTTTAAGTCATTTTCTCTTGCTTGACCTTGTGGTCGATGACGTGGCGGGAGGCAAGCTCCTTATGCACATCCTCGACGGTGATACCCATCTCCACCATCAGCACCATCGCGTGATACGCGAGATCGGCAAGCTCATAGATAGTCTCCGCCTTGTCGTCCGCTTTACCCGCGATAATGACCTCGGTGCACTCCTCGCCCACCTTTTTGAGAATCTTGTCGATACCCTTCTCAAACAGGTAGGTGGTATACGAACCCTCGGGCTTGTCGGCTTTGCGGCCTTCGAGCAGCTCGTACAACCCCTGCAAACTGAACTCCTGCCGCTCGTCGCTGTGCCACAGCTCATTCGTAAAGCAGGATTCCGTCCCGAGATGGCAAGCAGGGCCTTCCTTCTCCACCACCACCACGAGGGCATCGCCGTCGCAGTCGGCGGTAATGGACACAATGTGCTGATAATTGCCGCTGGTCTCACCCTTGAGCCACAGCTCCTGCCGCGAACGACTCCAGAAGCAGGTCAACCCCTTTACCATCGAAATGGCGAGGCTCTCCTTATTCATATACGCGACCGTCAGCACCTGCTTGGTGATAGAATCTACCACCACGGCAGGAATCAGCCCGTCCTTATCGAATTTCAGATTATTGATGTCGATCATATTTATACCCTCACTATAATGTTATGGTTTTTCAGCTCTTGTTTCAGGTCGGGGATGGCGATCTCTCCAAAATGGAACACCGAAGCCGCCAACCCTGCATCAATGTCGGGAATCGCACGGAACAGGTCCACGAAATCCCCCATACAGCCCGCACCGCCTGAAGCGATGACCGGCACGTTCACCGCATCGCACACCGCCCTAAGCATTTCGATGTCGAAGCCGCGCTTCACGCCGTCGGTGTCGATGGAATTGACCACGACCTCGCCTGCGCCCATCTCGACGCAGCGTTTGATCCAGCCGATGGCCTCCATCCCCGTATCCTCGCGCCCGCCCTTGGCGAACACGCGAAACTCGCCGTCCACGCGCTTGATATCCGCACTGAGCACAACGCACTGACTGCCGTATTTCTGCGCCGCCGCGCGCACCAGCTCAGGGTTGCGGATGGCGCCCGAATTCACGCTGACCTTATCCGCACCGCATTTGAGCACGCGGTCGAAATCATCCAGCGTGTTGATGCCGCCGCCGACCGTCAACGGAATGAAGATGGTGCTCGCCACCTGCCGCAGAATGTCGGTGAACAGTCCTCGCCCTTCGGCAGATGCGGTGATGTCGTAAAACACCAGCTCATCCGCACCGTTTTGCGAATAGTAGGCCGCCAGTTCAACGGGTGAGGACACGTCTGCAAGGCCCGCGAAATTGACACCCTTGACCACCCGTCCGTCCTTAACGTCCAGGCAAGGAATAATGCGTTTTGTAATCATCTTGCCACCTCGATCGCTTCACGCAGGTCAATCGCGCCCGTGTAATACGCCTTGCCGATGATGGCACCGTACAAGTCCATCGCACGCAGGGTGCGCACGTCCTCCATCGAGGACACACCGCCCGAAGCGACGATATTCATCGCGTATTTGGCGGATAATTCGCGGTACAGTTCACAGTTGGTCCCCTTCATCGCGCCGTCCTTGGAGATGTCGGTGCAAATAACCGTCTTAACGCCGATCGCCTGCATCTTATCCATAAACTGTTCGAGGGTATAGGCGGATTTCTCCAGCCAGCCCTTGATGGCGACGAAACCATCCTTGACGTCCGCGCCGACAGCGATATGCTCGCCGTATTTCTCCACCGCGGTGCGCAAAAATGCCTCGTCCGTTACCGCTGCAGTGCCGAGAATGACGCGGTCGACACCGACGGCGAGATACTTTTCCACCGTCGCCATATCGCGCACACCGCCGCCGATCTCCACCTTGAGTGCGGTTTCCTTTGCCACGCGCTTGACAATAGTGAGATTCGGGGTCGTGCCGTCCTTTGCGCCCTCGAGGTCCACCATATGAATATGCGTGGCACCCGCGGCTTCAAAGTCCCGCGCCACCGCGACGGGATCATCGCTGTACACGGTCATATTCGCGTAATCGCCCTTAAACAGGCGCACCGCCTTTTGCTGTACCAAATCAATGGCAGGGAAAATAATCATATAGTTATTCCTCTTCCGTAATCGGGGTAACGATGGGGTTGCCCATGGCATCGACCAGCACCGTCAGGCCGCCGCTGTAACCCGAAGCGGCATACAAATAGTTGACACCCGTCTGCTTATCTACCAAAATGTACTGCGACACCATAAAACTGCCTTGTGTTTCCTTGATGATAAATCGCTTGGTTTTCTTCGGTTTCACACGCTCGCCCCCTCACAAAATGCGCGTAGAATATTCAGCCCCACTTCTCCGCTCTTTTCGGGGTGGAACTGACAGCCCATCACGTTACCCTTGGCAACGGCGGCAGTGAGTTCTTTGCCGTATTCTGCTGTCGCGATAACGCTGTCGGCGCAATCCATCGCAAAATACGAATGGACAAAATACACGCAGTCTCCCTCTTTGAGGTAACGGAACAGCGGGTGTGTCTTGTCAAAATGCAGCTCGTTCCACCCGATGTGCGGAATTTTCAGCTCGGCAGGGATAACCCCCTGCATCGGCACGACCGCGCCTTTCAGTAAACCAAGACCATCGTGCTCGCCGAACTCATAGCTCTTCTCAAACAGCATCTGCATACCGAGGCAGATGCCCATCAGTTCTTTACCGCGGGCAACTTCCTCGCGCAGCACCTCATCAAGGCCGCTGTCGCGCAGTTTCTTCGCCGCGTCGGCGAACGCGCCGACACCCGGCAGAATCAGTTTATCCGCCCGACGAATCTCGTCCTTGTCAGCAGTGATGATCACCTGCTGCCCGATATATTCGAGCGACGAGCGCAGCGAAAACAGGTTGCCGACACCGTAATCTAAAATCGCTATCATCCAATCACACCTTTGGTCGACGGAATCTCATCCGCAAACTTCCCGTCAATTGCCACGGCCTTTGCCAGGCAACGCGCAACCGACTTGAACGCACCCTCTAAAATGTGGTGAGAGTTCTCCCCTGCGAGCTGACGGATGTGCAGGGTTACGCCTGCATCCCGTGCGAAGGCATCAAAGAACTCTTTACCGAGCTGGGTATCGAAGGTGCCGACCTTCTCGGTCGGGATATCGAGACAATAATAGCAGCCACCGCGCCCAGAAATATCCACCGCCGCGAGAATCAGCGCCTCGTCCATCGGCAGAGTAATATCACCGTAACGCACAATACCGCGCTTATCGCCGAGCGCTTCGGCGAACGCCTTGCCGAGGCAGATGCCGATATCCTCCACCGTGTGGTGATCGTCGACGTAGGTATCCCCCGTGCAGGTAACCGACAGGTCAAACCGCCCGTGCTTGGCAAACAGGGTCAGCATGTGGTCGAGGAAGCCGCAGCCCGTTACGCAGGCGGCGACACCCGTGCCGTCCAGATTCAAGGTCAGCGCGATATCCGTTTCGGCTGTCTTGCGATTAATTTGCGCTTTTCTCATACCTTATCCCTCCAAAATACGTTCTATCGTATCCACGAGAATCTGCATCTGCTCCATCGTGCCGATGGTGATGCGGTTATACTCTGCGATGCGCGGTTTGGTGAAATGCCGCACCAGCACACCGCGCACTTTGAGTTGTTCATACATTTCCTGCCCGTCGATGCGGTCAGACTTGGCAAACACGAAATTCGCCTTGGAATCCAACACCTCAAAGCCCAAACGGGTAAGTGCTTTCACCGTCCACGCGCGGTTTTCCGCGATCGTGCGGCAGTTATTCATATAATACGCGTTTTCGTTCAGCGCCGCAATCCCTGCCACAGCAGTCAAGCGGTTGACGTTATACGGGTTAGTGGAATATTTCACCGTGTTGAGGTCGGCAATCAATTTCTCATTGCCGATACCGAAGCCCAGCCGCGCGCCCGCCATCGAGCGAGATTTTGAAAAGGTCTGCACAACGAGCAGATTATCGTACTTGTCCACCAACGACACCGCGCTGTCCGCGCCGAAATCCACGTACGCCTCGTCTACAATAACGACGTTGTCGGGATTGGTGCGCAGAATTTGCTCAATATCCGCGAGCGGTAAACACATTCCCGTCGGCGCATTGGGATTGGCGATGACGATGGTCTTGCCGATACCGCAATAGTCCCGCACGTCAATGGAAAAATCCGCTTTCAGCGGAATTTCCTCGTACGGGATGTGGTTGAGGTCGGCGAACACGGGATAAAACCCGTAGGTGATATCCGCAAACACGAGCGGATGCGCCTCGTCCGCAAACGCCATAAAGGCGAAATTCAGCACCTCATCCGAGCCGTTGACCATCAGCACCTGCTCGGGGCGCACGCCGTAAACCTCGGCGAGTTTTCCACGCAGAGCGGTACATTCGGGATCGCTGTACAACTGTAAGTGGTCGACCTCCGCGGCAACCGCCGCCTTGACCGACGGCGACGGCGGAAAGGGCGACTCGTTGGTGTTGAGTTTCACATACTGCATATCACGGGGCTGTTCCCCCGGCGTATACGGCACCAAATTCGCGTATTTTTCACTAAAAAATCGGCTCATATAAAATCAATCCTCAAATCGCACGGTCGCACTCTTGGCGTGGGCGTCCAAGCCCTCTTGCTGTGCAAAATACGCCACCTTATCGGCAACGGCGGCAAGCGCGTCCGCGGTATAATAAGTAAACTGGGATTTCTTCACAAAATCGTCCACCGACAAGGGCGAGGAGAACCGCGCCGTGCCGCTGGTGGGCAGGGTGTGGTTGGGGCCGGCGAAATAGTCGCCGAGCGCCTCGGGGCAGTGCTTGCCCATAAAGATGGAACCCGCGTGCTTGACCTTATCAAGATAGTCAAACGGGTTATCCACACACAGTTCGAGATGCTCCGGAGCGATCTCGTTGGCAATGTCGATGGCGAGCATCAGATTGCCCTCGGCAACGATGATCTTGCCGTTTTTGTCGATCGACGCGCGGGCAATCTCACTGCGCGAGAGCAGCGGGATCTGCCGCTCAAGCTCCGCGCTCACCGCCTCAGCAAAGACGCGGCTGTCGGTGACCAGCACCGCGCTCGCCATCCGATCGTGCTCCGCTTGGCTGAGCAGGTCGGCAGCAACGAATTTTGGGTTGCAGGTGGCATCCGCCACGACGAGGATCTCGCTCGGGCCCGCGATCATATCAATGGACACCTTGCCGAACACCTGCTTCTTGGCTTCCGCTACATACGCGTTACCCGGACCAACAATTTTGTCCACTTTCGGCACGCTCTCGGTACCGTAAGCAAGTGCCGCAACCGCCTGCGCGCCGCCGACCTTAAAGATGCGGTCGACACCGGCAATCTTCGCTGCCGCCAAAATGACGGGGTTGACCTTGCCCTGCGCACTCGGCGGGGTAACCATCACGATCTCACGGCAGCCGGCGATCTTGGCAGGGATGCTGTCCATCAGCACGGTCGACGGATACGCCGCCGTACCGCCGGGGACGTACAAACCCACCTTTTCAATTGGGGTAACCTTCTGTCCCGTTACCACGCCGTCTTTTTCATTGATGATGAAGCTGTTGCGCACTTGCTTTTCGTGGAAGGCGCGGATATTCGCCGCCGCCTCGCGTAGGATGTCGAGGAAGGTCTCCTCCACCGCCGCGAATGCCTCGTCGATCTCCTCCGCCGTCACCTCGAGGGTGGACAGCTCCGCTTTATCGAATTTGCGCGCGTAGTCGTACAACGCCGCATCGCCGCGGTCGATGACGTCCGCGATGATGGCGGTAACTACGCCCTCAACGTTCGTGTCGATATTTTCACGCGCGAAAATCTCATCATTGGAGACCTCGCCGTAGTTAAAAATCTTAATCATCGGTTTTTACCTGCTCTTTCAGTTCGCGCAGGATCTGCTCAATCTGCGCCGTCTTAAACTTAAACGCGGTCTTGTTGACAATGAGTCGCGCGCTGATCGGCACGACCGTCTCCTTGACCTCGAGGTCGTTCTCTTTGAGGGTGGTACCTGTCTCGACGATATCGACGATGACATCCGACAGTCCGAGGATCGGCGCGATCTCGATCGAGCCGTTGAGCTTGATAATGTCAATATCCCGTCCGATGCCAGCGTAATACTGCCGCGCGATGTTGACAAACTTTGTCGCGACCTTTAAGGTGCGCTCACCGTTGTCGCGGAACTCCTTTTTCGCCGCGACCGCCATGCGGCATTTGCCGATGTTGAGGTCCAGCATCTCGTAAATGTCGGGCTCGTATTCCAGCAGAATATCCTTGCCCGCGACGCCGATATCCGCCGCGCCGCGCTCAACGTAGATGGATACGTCGGAGGGCTTGACCCAGAAATAGCGTAGCCCCTTCTCCTCATTCTCGAAGATGAGCTTGCGGTTATTTTCCTTGATCGAAGGACACTCGTACCCTGCCGCTTCAAACATCGCGTACACCTTTTCACCGAGGCGACCCTTGGGAAGTGCAATATTGATCATATCAGTTCCCCTCCCGTATATCACAGACACCACGGTAACGCAGTGTCTCGGGCACTGCGCGCTGGGCGGTGACGAGCTTACCGTCCGATGTCAGTGCGTTCATCCGCTCGACGAGCACCTTCATCGGCGTGTTTTCATCATACAACAGCAGCACATCGACATCGAACTCGCTCGATGTGTCCTGCAAGCCCTCCAGCAGATCGAGGTACAGCGCAAAGCCGACAGCACCCGACTTGCGCCCCATCTTGCGCATCAGTTTATCATACTGACCGCCTGCGAGAACGCCCTCGCAGATACCGCTGAGGAAGCCCTTGAACACGATACCGTTATAGTAGTTCATATCGTTGACGATAGAAAAGTCAAAATGAATGCGCGCGGCATACGGGGTGTCTTTGAGCAGCGCA
>CAJGCA010000045.1 GCA_904501705.1 Clostridiaceae bacterium
AGTTCCAATATCTCTTTTTCATATTCTTTAATATGTCTGTAACTTCTTGGCATGAAAATTCCCCCTATGGTAGTTTCTTTAATTCTACCATAGGGGGTTCTTTTTTTCTATTGTCCGTTTTTACTGGACTTGTGCACATACCACTTCGCGTTTTTTGTTACCATTGGATGGGGGTCATCCCGTTTTTCTCGAGGATAGCATTCACCTTGGAGAAATGGCAGCAGCCGAAGAAGCCGCGTGACGCGGACAAGGGACTCGGGTGCACCGTCGCGAGCTTATAATGGATGGGGTTTTGGATGATCTGCGCCTTGCGCTGAGCATGCGCGCCCCACAGCAGAAACACCACGGGGGTGTCCTTGCGGTCGAGCTCCGCGATAACGCGGTCGGTGAACCGCTCCCAGCCGATGTCCTTGTGGCTGGTCGGCTGTCCCTCCCGCACCGTCAGCACCGTGTTGAGCAGCAGCACTCCCTGCCGCGCCCAATCGGTCAGCTCCCCCGTCAGCGGCGTAGGCTTGCCAACGTCGGTCTGCAGTTCCTTAAACATATTCTTCAGCGACGGCGGCGGCATCACGCCCGCCTTCACCGAAAAGCACAGCCCGTGCGCCTGCCCCGCGCCGTGATACGGATCCTGCCCGATGATGACCACCTTGGTATCCGCAAACGAGGTATATTTCAGCGCGTTAAAAATGTCGTGCATCGGCGGGTACACCCGCTGCGTGGCATACTCCTGCTTTAAGATCTGCCGCAAATTCTGATAATAGGGCTTGCTCCATTCGTCCGCCAGAATGCCGTCCCAATCGTTGCCGAGGTGTACCATCCCGCCACCGCCTTTCAATAATAACATTATTATAACACATTTGTCGAAAGATGACAACGCCGCGAGAAATATTCCTTTGCACAAAAAACAGCGCGACCACCGTATGATGGTCGCGCTGTGTTCATTACATTTTACTGCCTTTAGCGCCCTTGGTGCCGCCGAAGCCCTCGAGGATGTTGCTCTCGTAGGTGAAGGTCAGCGCCTCTCGCTGCCGCTGACGCTTAAACGCGAGGCTGACAAGCTCATCCATCAGCGCCCCGAAGGGCACGCCGACCTCCTGCCACAGATAGAAGGACAGCGAGCCGGGGATGGTGTTGATCTCGTTAACCCAAAGCTCGCCCGTCTCCTTATCGTTAAGGAAGTCGATGCGGGCGACACCCATACAGCCAAGCGCCTTGAAGGTCGCGACAGCAAGCTCCTGCACCCGCTCGGTCATCCCATCGGGAAGCTCCGCCGGACAGCGGCGTTTTAAGTCGGTCATACCGCCCGACACGCCGGTCTTTTTGCTGCCGCCCGACAGATATTTGTCGCCAAAGGTAAGGATATCCTCAGCATTCAGAGGCTCCTCGCACGCCGAGGCGCGCGCGTTTTCGGCATCACCGAGAACGGAGCAGTTGATCTCCCGCAGATTCGGCACCGCCCGCTCAACGAGCACCCGCGCGGAAAAGCTCACCGCGATATCCATCGCGTCGACGAGGCTTTGGCGATCCTTTGCCTTGGAGATGCCGACCGACGAGCCAAGATTGACGGGCTTGACGATGACGGGATAACCAATCTTCGCCTCGATCTCATCGAGGACACGCTCGCCGTCGAGCGCGTAATCGCGCCCCGTATATTCCACCGCGTCCAGCACAGGGATACCCGCCTGACGCAAAACGGCCTTCATCGCGAACTTATCCATACCGAGTGCGGACGAGGTCACATCGCAGGAGGCGTAAGGGATATTCAGCATCTCCAAAAATCCCATCAGCGTGCCGTCCTCGACATTTGTGCCGTGCACAACGGGGATCACAACGTCAAAGGTCGCCATCACGTTGTTACCGAACTTTTTCGCGGGATGGCGCACCAGCTCCACACAGCCGTCCGCGGGCACAGGCAGCACCCGCGTCGCACGGGCAAGGCAGTCCGCCATATTGCGGAACGCCGTCACCTCGCGCAGATGCTCGCCGACGTAAAAGCGGTTATCCTTCGCAATGTAGACGGGGAACGCCTCATACTTCGACGTGTCCAGTGCGCCGAGCGCCTGCAGACCCGAGATGATGGACACCTCGTGCTCTACGCTGTGTCCGCCAAACAGTACCGCAACTCTTGTTTTCATACGCTCATATCCTTTCAACCGAAAGTGGAAATTACATAAAGTTATCCGGCAGGTCGTTCTCCAGCAGCACGATACGCTGGCCCTCTGTCGGCAGGGCATTGACCCACGCGAGACCTTCTTGCAGGGTCTTCGCGACGAACAGCTTTTCCTCAGGAAAACCGCCCGCGAGCAACCCTTCTTTCAGCGGCGGGGCTTGCTTTTCGCCCACCAGCACCGCCCAGTCACAGCGGGTGGCGGCGTATTCACCGAGCTCGCGGTTAAGGGCATCCTGCCGCTCACCAAGCTCCACCATACCGGGGGTGACCAGCACCCGCTGAGCATCAAACGCCGCAAGGGTATCCAACGCGCCGCGGAAGCCCGCGGGATTGGAATTGTACGCATCGTCGATATAGCCGTTGGGGAGCAGCTGCAGACGGTGCTCAACAGGCTTTAACATCCGCACGGGGTACACCATCTCTTTGAGCGACACACCGAGGCGGTGCGCGACCGCCATACAGCCCGCAAGATTCTGAATATTGTGTACCCCCAAAAGACGGGTAGTGTAACGGCAGGTCTCGCCGTCGGGTGCAATCAGCGTAAACTGACAACCGTGACTATCGACGGTGATGTCACTCGCGCGATAATCCGCCTGCACGTCGGTGCTGTAGGTCACGGTCGGCGCGTCCACCGCACGGGAGCGGATGTACCCGTTATCCCAGTTGAGGAACACCGTGCCGTCCGCAGGGATAGCGTCGGCGAGCTCAAACTTGGTCGCCAGAATATTCTCCACCGTGCCGAAGGTCTCGAGATGCTGCTCACCGATCGAGGTGATAATGCCGTACCTGGGACTCACCAACTCGCAGATTTCCTTGATGTCGCCGATATTCTTCGCGCCCATCTCCGCGATAAAGATCTCGTGGCTCGGATGCAGCATTTCGCGTACCGTGCGCACCACACCCATCGTGGTGTTGTAGCTGCCGGGGGTCATCAGCACGTTATACTTCGCGCCGAGCATCGCAGCGAGAAAATTCTTAACACTGGTCTTACCGTAGCTGCCCGTCACGCCGATGACGGTCAGGCGCGGCATATCCGCGAGAATGCGGCGCGCATCCGCGACAAAGCTGTCGGCGATGCGTTTTTCAATCGGTTGGTTGATGAGATTCGCCGCGCCAGTGAACAGCCAGATCACCATCGAGCCGAGCCCGAGCAGCGCAATGCCGCGCTGTGGAGATAGAAAGAAGCCCACACACAGCAGTGTCACGCACAACACCGCCTGCGTCGCAAACAGACGCCACACGCGCGCGGTGACGACCAGCGGCTTTTTCGCCTTTTTCGGCAGGTTGAGCTGCGCGGTGAGCAGCAGTACCGCCGTCGCGACAGCATAGAGAATCCAGTTCTCCACCCGACCACTCAGCCACAACACCATCACACACAAAAACGGCAGCAGCCGCGGGATATTGACCAGCTTTTTGTCGTTATCCGTGCACCATTTTTTATACCGCTCGGGGCGGTAGGAGTTGAGCTGCAGCATATGGGTGAAAAACACCGCCTGCACGCCGAAGTTAAGCGTCGCTGCCGCGAGCATACTTAGTTTCATCGCCAGTTCCATCGGCTCAACCTCCCTTTTTTGGTTTTAGAAAACTATCCAACACGCGGCTGCACAGACCCCACTGCTCGGCGAAGGCGAAATGCCCCGCTCCCGCCAGTGTGACCAGTCCCGCGTCGGAAATACGCTGTTCCATCAGTTTTCCGTCCCGCAAGGGGGTGGCGGTGTCCACCTCGCCCCAGATGAGCAGGGTGGAGACCTCGTTTTTCGGCAGCAGGTCGGTGAGGTCCTCGTTAATGCACTTGACCATCGTCTGCCGCATCAACTCGCTTGCGTTACGGTAATCCGCCGAGCCGACCTTGCCGCGCACCTTGGCGGCATAGCCGGGGAGTAGACGCTTTGCAAACTTATAGCTATAAACCTTGATGTAATATTTTGCCGTCCGTTTCGGGCGAATACCCGCGGCGTCCATAAACACCGCCTTTGTCACCGTCAGCGGGACGGGGCGGCGGGCAAGCAACTTGATACTGATACGCCCGCCGAAGGAGTGGTTCATCAGAATAACCTCGGAAAGTCCGAGTGCGGCGACGAACGCCACCGTCCAATTGACGTAATCGTCGACGCACCACGCACACGGTGGCTCCTCACTGCCGCCAAAGCCCGGCAGATCGGGCGCGACCACGCGGCAATAGGATGCCAAGTGGTCGAGCATCAGCTTATATGTCGCGGCGGGTGCGCCCCAGCCGTGGAGAAACAGCACGACGGGCTTTTTCGTTTCATTAACGGGGTCGGAGTCAATATAAGACACAGTGCGTCCCAAAACCTCGATGGTCAACGGCTGCTCCTCCTTTCGCTTGATTTAGTTCGTCTCTGTATAGGTCGTGATGTCGATACTCTTGATGGTTACCGCCGTGAGCGGCTTATCGTTCGAGTCGGTGTCGACCTTGGCGATGGCGTCGACGACATCCATCCCCTCATACACCTGACCGAACACCGTGTGACCACCGCTGTAGCGCCACGCGCCGTCGAGGTGGATGTTGCCGCCGTGTTGGGCGTACAGCTCCCACACCGCATCGGGCACCAAACGGGAATCGGGGGTAAGGGTGGCGTTAATATAGTCGTCTGCCGACGGATACTGCGCAGTGAAGTATTCGCCATAATACGACGCATACTGCTGATACTGCAGCGACAGCTGATTAGCCATCGACGCATAGTCGTAGCTCTGCTTGAGCTGCGCGGCGGTCTTGCCGCTCGGTCCCGCCTGATTGATAAAGAACTGGCTGCCATTGGTGTTGGGGCCCAAGTTCGCCATCACAAGCGAGCCGCGCAGGTTGAGAAGCTTCTGGTCAAACTCGTCCTCGAACGAATCGCCCCAGATGCTCTTACCGCCCGTGCCGTCGCCCTTCGGGTCACCGCCCTGAATCATAAAGTCCTCCATTACGCGGTGGAAGGTCAGCCCGTTGTAATAGCCATTCTTCGCGTGGGTGGTGAAGTTCTCCACCGCCTTGGGCGCGGCCTCGGCGAAGAAGCGGATGGAAATATCCCCCATGCTGGTATGCATCACGGCGACGGTATCCCCCGCCGCAGGCTTATCGAGCTGGAAGCCGACCTCTTTATCGGTGTAAACGGTGGAGACGGTGTTGCCGTTCGAGGAGTTGTTGCCTTCCTCTTTTTTGTCCTCGCCGCAGCCGATAAGGCATAAAGCGAGCATTAACGCGGCAAGCAATACCGCGAGCAGTTTACGATTCATTATCGTATCCATCCTTTATCGTAGTTTTCGCCGTGCAATCGGCGGGCGTTCGTCACCGAGCGGCAACAGACGCCCGAGATCGTCGATCTCGCGACTCTGCGCACGCAAGAAAGCGGCGCACGCGGGATCGCGCATCAATATCCGTCCCGCTCGGCGCACCGCGCGAACAAAATCGCGCCTAAGTGGTACACGGGCACAATTCTGCGTCAGCGGACACAGCCGAAAGCTTCGCGGGTCGTACACCGCGCGCACCCGCCCGTCCTCTCCGACGTAGGGGAACAGCGGGAACACGCGGCAGGCAAACGGGCGCATCTCACGGCGGCAACTCCCGCCGCAGGTGAGCAGCATACCGCCGTCGGCCGTGGTGATGGTATAGTCTTCCCCAGCAAGCAAAGTGTCTTCCCCCGGGAGCAATAGCATCCCGATGCTGTCCGCCGACGGGCGGCAGCACCGTCCGTCGCACACCTGACCGCAATCTGCGTCCAGCGGGGTGACGTCCTCGAGCAGGGCGAGAGCTTGCTGCAGTGCGTTAGCCATTAGTCACGTCAATGCTGAGGATGGTAACGTCCTCGAGTGGCTTATCACTGTGGTTGGTCGCGACCGACGCAATCGCATCGACGACGTCCATACCCTCATACACCTGACCAAACACCGTGTGGTGATAATCGAGGTGGGGCGTGCCGCCGACCTTAGCATACGCCTCCACCGCTTCGGCGGGGAAATAGTCGGGCAGCTCCTTCATCTGAGAAAGGAAATTCGGGTGCACGCTGTTCGCCTGCACGATGAAGAACTGGCTGCCGTTCGTACCGGGGCCCGCGTTCGCCATCGACAGCGCACCGCGCAGATTGTGCAGTTCGGGGGTAAATTCATCCTTAAAACTCTGTCCCCAAATGCTTTCGCCGCCGCAGCCGGTCGCGGTGGGGTCGCCACCCTGAATCATAAAGTCCTTAATGACGCGGTGAAACACGATGCCGTCATAGTAGCCATTCTTCGCGTGGGTGACGAAGTTCTCCACCGCCTTGGGCGCGTGGTCGGGGAACAGGCGAATCGCAATGTCACCCATATTGGTATGCATCACAGCGGTCGTTTCATTCGCCGCGGGTTTATTTAACTGGTTCATAGGTTAAACCGTCCTTTCGTGTGAGGTTGCGAACATATTTCAGGGATACTTGATCACTAAGTGACCTTGTCGCTTAGTAGGCTTTGCCCCAATACACCATATGCTTCGCAGGTTTGCCGCAGCAGACACAGGTGTCCGCGAGGTGCTCCTGTGCAAACGGGATGCAGCGCGAGCCGACGCCCGTGATCTCCTTGACCTTGTCCTCGCATTCCTCGTCGCCGCACCACATCGCCTTGATGAAGCCGTCGCCCTTCTCCTCCATAACCGCGGGGATCTGCTCAATTGCCGTGCAAGCATAGGTGCGCTTTTCACGGTTGGCGAGTGCCTTCGCATAAATGCCGTCGTGGACGTCCTTCAGCAGCTCGGGGATGCGCTTCTCGAGTTCATCCAGCGACACAACGATCTTTTCGCGGTTGTCGCGGCGCACGATGACGCACTGGTTCTGCTCGATGTCGCGCGGGCCGATCTCCAAACGCAGCGGCACACCCTTCATCTCATATTCCGCAAACTTCCAGCCGGGGCTGTTGTCGCTGTCGTCCAGCTTGACGCGGGCGATCTTCGCCAGACGCGCTTTGAGTTCGGCGGCCTTATCGAGTACGCCGGGCTTATGCTGGGCGATGGGCAGAATAACCACCTGAATCGGCGCAACCGCAGGCGGCAGCACCAAACCGTTGTCGTCGCCGTGGGTCATAATGATCGCGCCAATCAGACGGGTGGTCACACCCCACGAGGTCTCGTGGACGTACTGCTGCTGATTATTCTTATCAGTGAACTGGATATCAAACGCTCTGGCAAAGCCGTCGCCGAAATAGTGCGACGTGCCCGCCTGCAACGCCTTGCCGTCATGCATCAGCGCCTCGATGCAATAGGTCGCCTCCGCGCCCGCGAACTTATCGCTATCGGTCTTGCGGCCCTGCACGACGGGCATCGCGAGCGACTCCTCGCAGAAGCGGGTATAGACGTTCAGCATCTGCTCGGTCTCGGCGATCGCCTCCTCAGCGGTGGCGTGGACGGTGTGACCCTCCTGCCACAAAAACTCGCGCGAGCGCAGGAAAGGACGGGTAGTCTTCTCCCAACGCACAACGCTCACCCACTGATTATACAGCTTCGGCAGATCGCGGTAGGAATGCACGATGTTCGCGAAATGCTCGCAGAACAGCGTCTCGGAGGTCGGGCGCACGCACAGGCGCTCCTCGAGCTTCTCGCTGCCGCCGTAGGTCACCCACGCCACCTCGGGCGCAAAGCCCTCGACGTGATCCTTCTCTTTCTGCAGCAGACTCTCGGGGATGAACATCGGCATATTAACGTTCTCGTGCCCCGTCTCCTTAAACATCCCGTCGAGGATGCGCTGGATATTCTCCCAGATTGCATAACCGTACGGACGGATGACCATACAGCCCTTGACGCTGGTGTATTCAATCAATTCCGCCTTTTTAACGATGTCGGTGTACCATTTCGCAAAGTCCTCGTCCATCGAGGTGATGGCTTCCACCATTTTCTTGTTATCAGCCATAGTATTTTACCCTTCCTTTTGCCCATAATTATACAGTATATTATTATAGCGGATTTATTCGGATTTTTCAACCGAAAAGCGTGAAAAGAAGGAAAGTTTTTTGCGCACGGTCATTCACGATCAAAAAAACGCAAAATTTTCGCCTGCTTTTCATAAATGCATTGCATTTATCGTCATTGTTCGACCGCAATAAACACTCGAGTCTTTTCAACCAAAAGTTATTTCAACTTGTCAAAAAAGCCGTGGAGAAATTGCCATTTCTTACGAATGAAAGAAAATGTAAACCTTGATTTTGATGTGTTTTTTCACATTTTCCACCGAGTTTTCCACACGTTTTTGGCAAAATACCATTTTTTTCGCAAAGGAATTTCTTTACGATCTGTATATTTTGGGTTTTTTTACACGCAAAAAATGCATAAGCATTGCAGATAAGCTCATAATAAAACGACGATTTTTGCTTAGCAAAAGGAGAGCATGTATGATCAAAGGAATCAACCGACAGATGATCGAAGTCACGCACACAGGCAGCCCGTATTTTGAACGCGCGTTTCTGGTCGTGCGCACGGGCAGCAGCCAGCCGAGCGAGGAGATGCTGCAGAGCATGGCAAAAAAAGTCGTGCAGCAAGCAGACACCTACGCGGGTCTGCGCCGCCAGCGGGCGCGACTGTGGGTGCGCCGCATCGCGTGGAGTGCTGGCTGTGCCGTCAGCGGCGCGGGGCTGCTGTGGCTAATACAGACCGTCCTGTACGGATAAAAGAGCAACGCCCCCGAGAAGGATGCTTCTCGGGGGCGTGCCGGTTAGCCGATGGTCGATGCCCAGCTATAGGTCGAGAGTGCGCCTCCGACCGTGCCATTGGTATGACCGTTCCAATCAGCGGATCTGTCATATACCACTGCATCAGTGCCGTTCTGCTTGACATTCCAGTTCCAGATATACATTTCAGTGCCGACGGGGGCCGAAATATACGGGATAAACTGACCTGCACGGTCGCCGTTGCCTACATTCGTACAGGTAATCCAAGTCACCGTGTGATGTCCCGCGGCGGTCGGCAATGATCGAGAGCCGCCAAGCGTCTGCATAAATCCCGAAACGGAATCTAAGTTCAGTGACGCTACGTCCTGCGGCAGATAGTACTCAAAGGTGACGGTGTACGCCGTCGACGCATCCACGCCACCAAAGTACCAACCAGGATTAGGCGACCACCGCGTGGTGGCGGCACCGTTATTCTCAGGGAAGACGATCTCAGTAACAGTGGGATCTGTGACCTGCGTACCAGCAGTATTGACTGTTACATAGAACGCTGCTGTCTTATCGCCGTAGGTTACAGTCACCGTCTTGGTCCCCGCTGTTGACGAATCAAATCCACTAAGCATGTAGCCGCTCGTGATCGGCACAAAGGAATTATCGCTGTAGACCTCGGCAAGCGTTAGCCCGCTCGTGTCCAGTGTATCACCGATCGTGTACAGAATTTTAGTCGGCGCAGAAGTGATCGACACGGACGTGACCGTTACGCCTTCCAGCTGCACTGCCTTCGGAGCGGTATCGACCGCGGCAACGCTAGCCTTCATCTGTGCGTAGGTATTAGAAGGCAACACAAACTGATTAAGATTATTCCAGCCGCTAACATCGGTGTCCACCTGCAGAGCAACCGATGACTTCGGTCCGTCGTGCTGATTCCAAGTATTGCCTGTAACAATGGGACCGCGATTTTGTGCGTCATTAACATATGCCGCAACCAACAGGAAACGGTAAGAGATGTCGAGAATGTTATCGCGGATGATTACGTTCTGACAGGGGTTCACGCGAAGCCAATAATTGATGGACGAGGCCACACTGTCGTTCGAGCCGTAGCGGTTATTAACACCGAATCCATAACCCGCAAAGCGCAGCATATTGTCCTCATAGACACAATCCTTGATGAGACCGTTCTCTTTGCCAGTAAATATCTCAATGTTATAAGTGCAATACTCGATGAGGTTATTCTTCACCGTAATATTAAGGTGAGTAGCATTGCCGCTGCCTTGATTGGTGTAGCCCGCATCATAGCACTGGTAGATCCAGTTGTTCTCCACCAGCACGTCCGAAGCATGGGTGTAGAATTCAATGCCGTTGCCGTAACGCACGCTTTCATCGAGCATACTGCCGCCGATATAGCCAATCTCACAGTTGGTAACGGTAATATTCTCCGCGCGACCGAAAACGATGCCGTGTGCGCCCGTGTATTTGATACATAGGTTGTCGATAGTGACGTCCTCTATGTCTATCTCGCTATTCGCCGTACTATTTGCCGCAACAAATATGTGGTTGTTCGGGCAAAACTCAATACTGTCAAACAGCGCGCCGGGGTTGCCATGCGCATAATACATCACGATATAGCCGTTAGTTCTGTCGTGATAATACTGATAGTCGCTCGTCAGATTAGCAATGGTCATCAGCGTGGGATCACAGATCTTATAATCACTCGCGCACACCTCACCGTGCTCAAATACAATGTTACCCACGTCCGACATACTGCCGACATTGACACGCCAGATATTGGTCGTGACTGACTCCCACAGGGACGCATCAGCGTAATTGCGAGGACCCGCATACAGACATGGCTTCGAACCCGTACCGTACGCGCCATAGCTGACACCAGATACCATGCGGGTCGTGCCGCGGTACACACCGCCACGCTCAAACAGCACGACGTCACCCGCCTGCAGTTTGGATGAGTTCGCCGCAACCGCATCGGTGGAATACCACGCGGTCGCGGGAGTCAGACCGTCGTTGCTATTACTACCTGTATAGGAGACGTAGTAAGTCGTACCGACAGTCGAAGCGATCACCTCATCCGCGGCATTCACGATTCTCAATCGCATGGCTTCCGCCTGTGTATCATATACACTGTGCTTTTCACTATAGCGAATGGCGGCATTGCCGCTCACAGGAAGCTCGCGCTCTGTCTCCTCATCATCGCCGTCATCCGCCGTATACCAATCGTAGGTATAAAGCTGATTCCCGCTGACAGGGGTGATGGCGGATGACACCGTGCCGCTGACCGAAGAGGTACAGTTGCCCTCCATTCCGAGATGATCCACGCGATAGTTCCAAATGTACAACTTGATCGGCGTATCCGAGGTGATGCGCGGTACAAACTGTCCAGCCTTGTTACCACTGCCAGCCGAGGAATATGTCGTCCAACTAAAGCTGTGCAGACCCACAGAGCCGTCCAACACGTTACTTCCGCTGACCGTCGTCATCCCACCCGAAACCGAAGTGAACGCCAGTGAATTGGCTACCGACGGGACATAATAGTCAAATGTGACGGTATATGCCGACGTAGCATCAACACCACCGAAATACATCCCCTTGGACTCGGTCCAGCTCTTTGGGGATTCAACTGTCGCACCCAAGAAATCCATCTCCAACACAAACGGCGACTGCATATGCTCGTACCACGGATAGCCGGTGATCGCCGCGCCTGCGGTAACCTTCGCCGTGCGCCACGTGGCTGCCTGGCTGACGCTGCCTGATGCTGCAGCACCACCGATCGTACAGTGATAGTTCCACATATACAGCGTCGTTGCGCCCGTGCTGGTCAAACGAGGCGCAAAGGTGCCACCACTCGCCGAGGTGGTCACCACCATTGTAAAGGTATTATAGCCGGGGCGCAGGGTCATTGCATCACTGCCCGCGAGACGAGTAATGAAACCCGCCACCGAACTAAAGGTGACCGTCTGTCCATACGGCAGATAGTAATCAAAACTCACCGTATACGGATTCGTTTCACTCTGCGACGAACTGCGATAGACCGCATCGCACCAACTGTTTTCTGTTGCAGTGAATGCGATCTCTGTCACTACGGTATCCGACGGCGGCAATTCGCCCTCGGCAGCCGACGGCAGCGAAATGCGGCCCAGCATAGGAAAAGCCGACAAACAGAACAATACACTCATGAAAAATGCCCAGATTCGTTTCATTATGGATCCTCCTTATTAATTTTTTGGAACGTCCCCTAATTATTGTTGCGCACCATGGCTTCTATAGTATGCCATAATTGGCATATTTTGTCAATACCAAATTGTTTGCGGTTTTTTTGTGTGCTTTGTCTAACTTTCGTCTCGCCCGACAAATAAAGAACCGCCTCAGAATATCCTCTGAGGCGGTTTTGGCTATTTATTGAAACTCTTCGATTGTCCACTCATCGCGCCAATAAATTTTCGGCACATCGTTCTCAAACACGATCGGCAGCCACACGTAGTCCGCAAGTGCGGTGGGCTTGGCGGTAAGCTCCTGCATCGGCAGGCTCTTGATCCACGCGCGGCGTTCCTCGCTCATCGGGTAGTCGGGGTCAAAGCGCGCAGCGTAATACTCCACGCCGTTCGGCATATCGTCCCGCAGATCTACCAGCCAACGATCCGCCATCGCGATGTACAGATCGTCGATGGTCGGGTGCTTAAAGATGCAGGAAATCTGGCTGTCAAAGGAAGTCTTCTTGGCATCGTCCACGTGCGGGTCACCGATAATCGTCCACTCGCCGTGGATGTCGTCGAAGGTTGCGGTCTCCGACGGGTTCGGAAACTTTGCCGAGGTACCGGAGGTAATAACATAGCCCTTGCCTTTACGGAAGAAGACGGCGGGTGCCTCGCGCACATACGGCGGGTACGGACGCTCATAGTGCGTGGAATAGGTCAGTGTGGTGTCGAGATAGTCGTCGGTCAGATCCATCACAATCATATTGGAATGCGGCTGCTCAAACACGATCACCGCGTGACCGTCCTCGAATTTGACGAGGTCAAAGTCGCCCGAGTTCATTCCGCCGGGATGTAACTTCTTGTTGACAAACTCGAAGGGGCCCTTAATGCTGTCGCTGACCGCGACGGTCATATACTGGCATTCCGGGGTCATAATCTTCATCCAGAGAACGTATTGCTTCGTCTTGTCGTTATATAAGATGTGTGGGCGATCCATCTTACTGTCGGGATGCATCGGGTTATCAGGATCGTCAGGCGTCGGTAGCATAATAATGCCCTCGTCCTTCCAGTTGTAGAGATCGTTCGAGGAGTACAGCCGCACTCCCCAATGCCAGATCTCCCACTCGGAGAGGCTCTTCTCCTTGTTCTCACCATACCAGTAATACTTTCCGTCGGCAATGAGCATATAGCCCGCGTGCGCTTGAATACGGTTGCCGTTGGTGTCCAGCCACGGTTGGCCGGGCTTAATGGATGTGTACATATATCCGTCCCCCTATGTTTTATAGGAATATTATAGCAGATGATCGATCACATTGCAATTCCAATTACGCAATTTTTCTTAGACGATTATTATATCATAAATGTATAGGATGATTGCGAGCTCATCTTTATATTGGCGTCTACGTGACTTCGCAAAGCGAAGTCATTGAAATACGTTTCTTGACGGCTTAGACAGCCGTCATTTCGCCTATCGGCGAAACCGAAAGTATTTGCGGTATCGCAATACAACAAGCAAAGACCCCCACGATATAATCGTGGGGGTCTTTGCTTGTGTAAGCGTCTACCTATCGTCCCGGGCCGCTTCCAGCCAAGTATTGTCGGCACGAGTGAGCTTAACTGCCGTGTTCGGGATGGGAACGGGTGTACCCTCACCGTCATCGACACTTACTATTCGGACTCTTTCGGGCCCTGAGAACTGAATAAAGCATACAAGATAGAATGTGGAACCTATGTGCGTTGGGGCATCACACCCTTCGCACCACAAAAATGATTCGTTTTACATAGCTTGACGTGTAGGTCAAGCCCTCGATCTATTAGTACTGCCAAGCTAAAAGCGTCACCGCTCTTACACACGCAGCCTATCAACCATGTAGTCTTCATGGGATCTTACCTGATTACTCAGTGGGATATCTTATCTTAGGGTTGGCTTCACGCTTAGATGCTTTCAGCGTTTATCCAATCCGCACATAGCTGCCCAGCTGTGC
>CAJGCA010000046.1 GCA_904501705.1 Clostridiaceae bacterium
CTTGGTGCTGATTTTATCGGCTATTGCGTATTTTTTTATTTGGGGCGGAAAACCACAAATTGATAATTTTGCTGACATATCTAATGATTATGAGTGTATTGCCAATGTGGCACTAAATTATTATAACGAATTATCGGTCAAAGATGAATCTGTGCTGATATCTATCCGTGAAGACCATTTGTTAATATGGGATTTAGAAACTAATAATAAAACAAAAATAGACCTTAATGATGAACAAAAAGCCGCACTTGAAACCGTAAACAAAAAATTCAATTTTGGTTCTTTAAGAGTTTCAAAAGATACTGTGTTTTTTGAGCGTGACGAAACGGGATATTATGGACTTGTGTATTCAAAACATCCTATTGCCGCACTCTATAAAGCGGAGTTGCCGCAAGATGGTCGTGAATATCATAGAATAAACAGCCACTGGTACGAATGGGGCGTTTGGGGAATCTAAATTTCCCTCTTTCGCTGATAACACCACAGACTTCAACCAACTATGAGCAAGGTTAAGGGTTTTAGGTTCTCCTAACAAATGGAAAATGTGATGTACATTTTCCCTGCTTGCTACGGTATAAGACAAAAAATGAAAGGAAGCACGAAATTTTCGTGCTTCCTATTTTACTGTCCTTAAGAGTACGCCTCATACGGTCGGGTGTCCTTTTGCTTTGTTTTGTAAGCGCTTACAATAGCCGTATAATCAGCTCTGTCGCAAACACCGCGGCGCAGCTGAGCGCCGCAACCGTGACCAGACTGCGCTTGCACAGTGCGGTAATAAGCGCCACCGTCAGCGCGACCGCGCCGCTGATGACGGCGTTGGTCGAGTAGAGGATGGCGGGGAAGGTCATAGCCGTCAGACAAGCACACGGCACGTATGCGAGGAACGAGCGGATAAAGCGGTTTTTGATCTCCTTTCGGAAGAACACCAGCGGGATCATCCGAATGAGGTAGGTGGTGATCGCCATCACCAGAATGTAGATATAGGGACTCATTCGCTCGCCTCCTCTGTGTCTTCGACAGGGAAGAGAACGGCGCAGATCGCGGCGGCGATCACTGTGCAGATGACGATAGCAAGACCGCTGTCCACCGTCTTTAGCCACGGAAACCACGTGAACAGACAGCTGAGCACCGCTGCGAGCAGCGCGGCGATTCGCTTTGGCTTACTTTCGACCGCCTGCGGCACGACGATGGCGACGAACATCCCGTAGAGTGCTACGCCGAGCGCGGTGCTCACCGAGGTGGGGAGAATATCCCCCGCGAGCGCGCCGAGCAGGGTGCCGCCCGTCCAGCCGATGAGCGGGGTCAGCCCCAGACCGACCATATACGGAACGGTCAGTGGCACGGGTCGCTGCATCGCGAGCGCGAAGATCTCATCGGTATTGAAAAAGGCGATCACAAGCCGTTGGAACAGCCCGAATTTTTTGCCGAGCTTTTGGCTGAGAGCTAAGCTCATCAGCGCATAGCGGCTGTTGATGACCAATTGGGTGAGCAGCATGATCCATAGGGAGGATGCCGCGGCGATGACGCCGATGGCGGCAAATTGTCCCGCGCTGGTGAGGTTGGTCAGCGACATCACAGTCGCCTGCACGACGCTGACCGTCCCCACCGCCGCCACGCCGAAGCCAAAGCTGACAGCGAAATAGCCGATTCCGACGGGTAGACTATCCCGCACGCCGAGCCAGTATTCTTTGCGTTTCATTTCTTGTTCCTTTCGCAGATTATTTTAACTTATCTGCAATGTCGAGGATGAGTTTTTCGGTCTTTTCCCAGCCGAGACAGGGATCGGTGATGGACTGACCGAATTGATGGTCGGTCGCACTCGCCGCACCATCAACGAGATAGCTTTCAATCATCAGGCCCTTGACCAGACGGCGCACATCGGGGTTGTGGTTGCAGCTATGCACGACGTCGGACGCGATACGTACCTGCTCGGCGTATTTCTTGCCGGAGTTGTTGTGGTTGGTGTCGATGATCGCGGCGGGATTGATGAGGGTGGATTTCGCGTACAGTTCGTTTAACTGCATCAGATCCTCGTAGTGGTAGTTGGACACCGAGCGCCCCGTATAATCGACGTAACCGCGCAGGATGGCGTGCGCGGAGGGGTTGCCGCTGCTCTTGACTTCCCAGCCACGATAGATGAAGGTATGCCCGTGCTGGGCGGCGGAGATGGCGTTCATCATCACGGTGAGATCGCCGCCCGTCGGGTTTTTCATGCCGACGGGCTCGTCGATGCCACTCGCGGTGAGGCGATGCTGCTGATTTTCCACCGAGCGCGCACCGATGGCAACGTAGGCGAGCAGGTCGGAGAGATAACGATGGTTTTCGGGATACAGCATCTCATCCGCGCAGGTGAAGCCATAATCGCGCAACGCGCTCAGGTGCAGGTCGCGGATGGCGAGGATGCCCTCGAGCATATCGGGGCTGTGGGTCGGATCGGGTTGATGCAGCATCCCCTTGTAGCCCGCGCCGGTGGTGCGGGGCTTGTTGGTGTAGATGCGGGGGATGATGAGAATCTTATCCTCTACCTGATCCTGCACGCGGCGCAGGCGGGAGATGTACTCGAGAACGGGCTCCTTGCTCTCGGCGGAGCAGGGACCGATGATCAGCAGAAATTTATCCGATTCGCCGGCAAATACGCGGCGGATCTCCTCGGCACGCGCCTCGCGCACGTTAGCGAGCTCAGCGGTGACGGGATATTGCTCTTTAATGTCCTTCGGGATGGGGAGTTTCCGTTTGAAATCCATACTCATAGTTCATTACCTCGTTTCAGATCATGGTTTATCGAACAGGGCGCGGCGGGCGGTGGAAATGCGCATCATCTCGCGCATTTGATCGCGATCGCCGTCGCGCACGGTGGCGTACAGACGCTCGAAGGTATCGCGGAAGCGATCCATCTCACCGAGCAGCACCTCGCGGTTTTCGAGGAACAGCTCGCTCCACATCGCGTCGTTGATGCGGGCGATGCGGGTCAGGTCGCGGAAGGAGTCGCCCGTGTAGCGCACAAGCTCGGGGTCGTCCTTCGCGCACATCAGCGATACCGCGATGCAGTGGGTCAGCTGGGACAGAAAGCCGATCATTTCGTCGTGTCGCTCGGGAGAAAGCTGCGACACGGTGCGAAAGCCCAGCGTCCAGCCAAGATCCTCGCACAGCTCAATGGCATCGGGGGTGTTATCCTCGGTCGGGACGACGAGATAGTTCGCCCCGTAGAAGATGCGGTCGTCGGCGTTTTCCACACCGCCGACCTCGCGACCCGCCATCGGGTGCGCGGCGATGTATTCCACACCGTCGGGCAGTAACGCTTTTACGCGGGGAATGATGCTCCCCTTGACCCCCGTCACGTCGGTGACGATGGTGCCGCTCGTCAGCAGGTGTCCGTGCTGCTCCATCCATTCAATGAAGGTGTGCGGGTAGAGTGCGAAGATGATGAGATCCGCTTTCGCGATCAGATCGGGCTCGACCTCGGTGGTGCCGTAGCGGATGAGGCCTTTATTCATCGCATAGTCGACGGAGGACTGCTCCAGCGTGATGGCGCTGACGGGGTAGCCGCGACGGCTCAGCGCCATCGCGTAGCTGCCACCGAGCAAGCCAAGACCGACGATGAGGATGTTGTGATGCTTTTCGAGTCTCATTGTGTGTTCACCTGAATTCCCAGTTTTTCTATGTCGTCAAAGAAGTTCGGATAGCTTTTGGCGACCGCTTCGGCACCCGCAATTTCTCCGCCGACGAGGGAGCACAGAACGCTCATCGCCATCACGATGCGATGGTCGTTGTGTCCGTCAATAATGGTGTCGGGTGCGTGCAGGGTCGCCTTGTGCACGATGACGCGGTTTTCCTCCACCGTCACGGGGATGCCGCATTTGCTGAGCTCCGTCTGCATCGCGGCGGCACGGTCGGATTCCTTGATTTTGAGCCGCGCCGTGCCGTCAAACACGCCGCCGTTCTTTGCCGCCGCGACGGCGAACAGGATGGGGGCGAGATCGGGGCAGTCGGTCAAGTCGACGGGGGTGGTGTCACCCGCGTCGAGATGGGCGAACAGCTCGCGATAGACACGGTCGCCCTGTGGGCTGTTCTCGTCTAAGCCCTCGACGGTGACCTCGCCTCCAAAGAGGTTAAACGCTTCCAAAAACGCCGCGTTGGACCAGTCACCCTCCACCGCCGTTTGGCGCGGGCGATAGGTCTGCCCGCCGGGGATGCGGATAGTGTTGTCCGCTCGGCAAAAAAGGATGCCAAAATCCGTGAGGGCTTTGAGCGTTAGGTCAATATAGGATAGGCTTTCCGCCTTGCCCGTGATCTCGAGGACGCTGTCCTCCTTGGCTAGCGGTAATGCAAACAGCAAGCCGCTGATAAACTGGCTGGACACGTCGCCGGGGATGGTGTACCGTCCGCCATTGAGCGGTCCGCACACTGTGAGAGTATTGCCGCTCGGCTCAAAACGTAAGCCTTTTTGTGCGCACAGGTCGGCGTAGACGCCGAGTGGGCGCTGCATCAGCCGCTCGGTACCTGTCAGCGTAATCGGCTTGTCGGATAAAAGACATAGCGGGATCATAAAGCGCAGGGTCGAGCCACTCTCGTGGCAGTCGAGCGGCTCGGTCGGCGCGGTGGTGGCAGGGGTAAGCCCACCGATCCGTACCGTGTCGCCGTCCTGCTCGACACGTGCGCCGAGTGCGGTGAGACACCGCAAGGTGGCTTTCATATCCTCCGACCACGCGACATTGGTGATGACACTGCCCGCCGACAGCGCCCCGCAGATGAGATCGCGGTGCGCCATGCTTTTGGACGGCGGCGCGGTGATACACCTGCGCGCGGTGGATGGTTTGATGATGACGTTCATTTATTTCGCCTCGATGATGGTTTTGAGATAGTCCATAGCCTCGGTATAGCCATTAAGCCCGTGTCCGCAGATGGTCTTGACGCACGCGGCGCGCACGAAGCTGATCTGTCGGAAATCCTCGCGGGTGCTGACATCCGAGATGTGCACCTCGACCGTCGGGATGCCGACTGCCTTGACGGCGTCGAGGATGGCGATGCTGGTATGGGTGTAGGCGGCAGGGTTTAGGACGATGCCGTCCACCTTGCAGTAGCACCGCTGGATCTCGTCGACGAGGTTGCCCTCGTGGTTGGACTGGTAGCAGGTGACCTCGGCACCGATCTTCTCGCCGTGCGTTTTGACGAGCGCGCACAGCGTATCGTAGCCGCTGTCGCCGTAGATCTCCGGCTCGCGGATGCCGAGCATATTGAGGTT
Organism: Clostridiaceae bacterium; assembly: GCA_904501705.1. Classification (GTDB taxonomy): domain Bacteria; phylum Bacillota; class Clostridia; order Oscillospirales; family Acutalibacteraceae; genus UBA5905. Next base: position 5,243 of record CAJGCA010000046.1, read on the forward strand.
CGGGCCGTTGATGACCGCAATGTTCATTTTGTAAACCCTTCTTCCATCAGACGGATGTTGTGACTCATATCGGATACGCAGTCGACGGTATAGTCCGCCGCCGCGCAGTAGAGGTCGTAGCGTTCGTTGTACCGTTGCCGCAACAGATCACTGTTCGAGGACAGCGGACGGTCGTCGGTGGTGACGAGGGCGTCGAGCGGGCGGTCGAGGAAGCAGAGCCGACCATTCGCCCGCAGAATATTGACGTTTTCCGGCCGTAGGATGGCGCCGCCGCCCGTGGCGATGACGGTGTTCTGCACGCTCTCGAGCGAGCGGATGACTTCACTCTCGATGTCGCGAAAACCCGCTTCGCCGCGCTTAGCAAAGATAGTGGGTATATCGGCGCCCGCCTGCTCGCGGATGAGGTCGTCGGTGTCGAGAAACGCCATCCCGCGCTTGGCGGCTAGTCGCTTGCCGAGGGTGGTTTTGCCGCAGCCGGGCATCCCAATGAGCACCAGATTCTGCTTGTCATTGCGAATTTGGCGGTAAATCTCTTCGATCGTATCCTCAGAGACGGTGGTGCCGAGGAAATGCTCGACCGCGACCGCCGCCTGTGCGACGAGCATATATAAGCCGCCCGTCGCGGGGATACCGAGACTCTGCGCCTGCCGCACAAGCTGCGAGCGCAGAGGATTATAGATTGCATCCGCGATCCCGACGATGTGCGGGAATGGCATAAGGTCGAGCGGTTGCGCGTTCGGCTCGGGGTACATCCCGCACGGAGTGGTGTTGAGGATAATCTCAGCGTCGGTGTGGAGGCTTAGCGCATCCTCATAGGAGATGCAGCCGTCCTTCGCCGAGCGGGATACGCGGATGACTTCGCGTGCGCCGAGCGCGTTTGCAACGGCGACGGCGGTTTTAGACGTGCCGCCGCTGCCGAGTATAAGCACTTTCTTGCCTGCGGGATCGATACCCGCGCGGCGCAGGAGCGCACTCATTCCCGCAAAGTCGGTGTTGTAGCCGTACAGCTTGCCGTTGCGGTTGACGATGGTGTTCACCGCGCCGATGCTGGCGGCGATAGAGTCAATCTCGTCGAGGTACGGCATCACGTCCTGCTTGTAGGGGATGGTGACGTTGATCGCCTTAAAATCGTGCGCGGTCATAAACGCCGCCAGTTCCCCGCGTGGGATCTCGCGGATCTCATACGCGTAGTCCGCGAGACAGGCGTGAATTTCTTTTGAAAAGCTGTGGGAGAGTTTCTCCCCGATGCATCCGTATTCCATTATTCCGCCAGCCAATCTGTACCGTATTTGATGCTTAGTGCGTCGCACAGCGTCAGCGCGACCATGCTGTCCGCGACCACTCGTGCGCGATGCACGATGCACGGGTCGTGCCGCCCGCCCGCGATAAGCTCGGTAGGCTCGCCCGTCTCAAGGTCGAGGGTGCGCTGTGCCTTGTGGATGGTGGGGGTGGGCTTGACGGCACAGCGGATGACAAGCGGCATGCCGTTCGCGATACCGCCGTTAATGCCACCGTTATGGTTGGTGGCGGTGATGACGGCGTTGCCGTCTCTCACAAAGCAGTCGTTCGCCTCGCTGCCGCGCATTTCGCTGAGTGCAAAGCCGTCGCCGAACTCCACACCCTTAACGGCGGGGATGGAGAACAGCGCGTGCGCGAGCACACTCTCGAGTGTGTCGAACCACGGCTCACCGACGCCGACGGGAAGCCCCGTCACGACGGTTTCCAGCACGCCGCCGACGCTGTCGCCGTCGGCGGCCGCCAAGAGAATTGCCTCTTTCATCGCTTCGGCGGCGGTGTCGTCGAGTACCGCGAACGCTGTGTCGTTCAGTTTTGCCATATCGGCGGCGAGATTGCCAAACGGGCGATCTGCTACACCCGCGGCGCGGGCGATGTGGGTCGCGATATGGATGCCTTTTTGCTTCAGAGCGGGGATGACGATGGCGGCCGCCGCGACGATGGCGGCGGTGATGCGCCCGCTGAAATGCCCGCCGCCTCGCGGGTCGGCGTAGCCGTTATATTTCACCTTCGCGGTGTAGTCCGCGTGCCCGGGTCGGGGCGTTGCAACGAAGGGAGCGTAGTCGCCCGATTTTGTGTCTCCGTTCGGGATGCGGATGAGGATGGGCGAGCCGGTCGTTCTGCCGTTATACACGCCGCTCTCGATGACGAAGGGGTCGGTCTCCTGCCGCGGGGTGGACAGCTGACCGACGGGGCGGCGCAGGGTGAGCTGATGACGGATGAAGTCCTCATCCACGGGGATGCCGGGGGTGAGCCCGTCGATAACCGCGCCGACCGCCGCGCCGTGGCTCTCGCCGAACAGCATGACGTTCACGTGACTGCCGAGGATGTTTCTCATACGCCGAAGCCTCCTTTCACCTGCTGAACGTAGGTGTTCAGCGGCAGTTTTTTGATCTCAAAGGTGCCGACCTGCGGCACGGTGACGACGGCGATATCCTTGCCGTCGGCTTTTTTGTCGTGGGTGAGTGCCTCGAGGATGCGGGAAAGATCGCCGCTCACCGTGGTCGGGAGCTTCAAGCTCTCCAGCACGGGGACGAGCCGCGCGCGCACCTCATCGCTACACATCGGCAGCATTCCGATAGCGACGCATTCGCCATGGTAGTAGTGCGCCATATCCTCGGCGCTCTCGATGGCGTGCGCGAGGGTGTGCCCGAAGTTGAGCACGCGGCGAAGCCCGCCCTCACGCTCGTCCTGCTCAACGACCGCCTTTTTAACACGCAGAGACCGCTCGATAACCTCCTCGAGCTTGTCGTGCTGCTCGCCATGCTCTAAGATGGCGAACAGCGCGGGATCGTGGGTGAGCGCCATCTTCACCGCCTCCGCCATGCCGTTCGACACCTGCCGCGCAGGCAGGGTGTCGAGGGTGTCGGGGTCGATGAGCACCGCTCTCGGCGGCCAAAAGGCGCCGACGATGTTCTTGTACCCGCCAAAGTCAATGGCGGTCTTGCCGCCGATGGAGGAGTCGACTTGGCTAAGCAGGGTGGTGGGGATGTTGTAGAAATCGATGCCGCGCATATAGCACGCCGCGGCAAAGCCCGCGAGATCGCCGACCACGCCGCCGCCGACCGCGACCACGCAGTCGGTGCGGGTGAAGCCCTTATCCGTCAGTACGCTAAGCAACTCGAGGAAGCGATCGCTGCATTTGGACGCCTCTCCCTCGGGGATGGTGACGACGGTCGGCTCGGCGCACTGCGCGGCGATCGTCTCGGCGTACTTGGAGGGTACGCCGCTGTCGGTGACGACCAGCACGCGGCGGGCAAGGTTCATAAACTCGCCCGCGCGGTTCAGTGCGCCGCGCTCGAGCAGGATATCGTAGCCGCCCGTGGCGGTTTTTACGGGGATAATCATACAATTTCCACCTTACAACGTGATTTCTTTCTCAAAGCTGGCGACTACTCGCACCTGATCGCAACAAGTGCTGAGCTCCTCCAGCATCTTCTTGCCATCGTCGCTTGCGATGTTGCCCTCGCCCTCGGCGTAGAAATAGTAGCTCCAGATGAGGTCGCGGGCGGGGCGGCTCTTGAGGGCACGCAGGTTGAATTTGTGCGAGCCTATGACCGAGATCGCTTTACCTAGTGAGCCCGCCTCGTTCTTCACCGTGAACAGCATAATGAAGCGGCTGTCCTTTGGGCTCTCACTCTTGGGCGTGCGGGAGAACACCGCGAAACGGGTGGTGTTCTGGTTACTCTTGTTGATGCGGGCTTCCAGCTTTTTAAGCCCGTATTTCTGCGCTGCTTCGTCGCTGGCGATGGCGGCGACGTCGTGGCGACCCCATTCGGCGACCTGCTGGGCGGCGACGGCGGTGTTGACCGCCTCGATGGTGTCGAAGCCGTGCTCGCGGATGTAGTCCGCGCATTGACCGAGCGCCTGCGGGTGGCTGATGACAGTCTTGACCTGATCCATTGTCGTGCCCTTGACGGCGAGCAGATTCTGCTCGATGCCGATGTCGACCATCCCGTTGATATAGAGCGGGCCGAAGAACGCGAGATCCATCACCGCACCGACGTCGCCGTTGTAGCTGTTCTCGAGCGGCAGCACCGCACAGTCGCATTCGCCGCTGATGACCGCATCGTAGGCGGCCTTAAAATCCTTGTGCGGGACGGTTGTCGCCTCGGGGAAGATGCGCGACGCCGCAATGTCGGCAAACGCACCCTCGACGCCGCTGAACGCGACCCGCATCCCGTCCATCAGACGCGACTGGAACGCGCGGGACAGCGCCATCGTGTTTTCCATAAACGGCACGTAATATGAGCGGTAGCTCTCGTCTGCGATCCATTCGCGGTTGCGCTCGATGATCGCCTGCTCGCGCGCGGTGTCGAGGATCGGCAGACCGCGCTCCTTCTTGTAGGCGGCAACGAGGCGAGCGGCATCCATCCGTTTTTCGAATTGACGCGCGATTTCGCGATCCGCCTCGTCGATCATTTGTCTGGCTTTTTCCAGATCGGTCATATCATCACTTACTTTCCTGATAGTCGTTGTACAGCGCGCGGAACGCGGGCAGGGCGCGCTCGATGGTGTCATAGGCGACGCAGTAGGCGAGTCGCACGTAGCCCTCAAAGCCGAAACTGTCACTCGGCACGAGAAGCAATTCGTATTTCTTCGCCCGCTCACAGAATGTGTAGGCGTCATCCTCAAGCGCTTTCATAAACAGGTAGAACGCGCCGTCGGGGCGAGCGATCTTGTAGCCGATGTCGGTAAGCGTCTCGTAGAACAGATCGCGGTTTTTGCGGTAGGCGTCGATGTTGGCGGTCTCGTTTAAGCACTCGCCGATGGTGTACTGTAAAAGACTTGGCGCGCAGACGAAGCCGAGTGCGCGACCTGCGCCGCACACCGCGGCGAATACGTCGCCCGCGTTGTCCATACGGGGAGAGACGAAGACGTAGCCGATACGCTCGCCCGGCAGGGATAGCGATTTGCTGTAGGAATAGCACACAATGGTGTTCTTGTAGTAGAGCGGCAGATAGGGAACTTCCATAGCGTACACGAGCTCGCGGTAGGGCTCGTCGGCAATGAGGAAGATGTGCGTGCCGTATTCTTGCTGCTTTTTGTCCAGCAGGGCGGTCAGCTTTTGGATGGTGTCGAGGGACAGCACCACGCCCGAGGGGTTGTTGGGAGAGTTGACGATGATCGCTTTAGTCTTATCGGTGATTGCCGAATCCAGCGTGTCAAAATCAATCTGGAAATCCTCCTCGCGGCACTTGACGACCGTCAGGGTCGCGCCCGCCTTTTCGGCGAACACGCGGTATTCGGGGAAGAACGGGGCGAGCACAACCACCTCGTCGCCCTCATTTACGATGGCGTGCAGGCTGATGGTCAGGGACGCCGCCGCACCGCAGGTCATATAGATGGTCGCGGCGGATGCCTCCATCCCGAAACGGCGGGTGATTTGATCGGCAATTTTGCCGCGTACGCCGAGATCGCCGGGGGCGGAGGTGTAGCCGTGCAGGGCGACGGGGTCCTGCTCGGCAGTAAGACGGCGGATCGCTTCGTTCACCGCCGCGGGGGCGGGGATGCTGGGGTTGCCGATGCTGAAATCAAACACCTTGTCATCGCCGATCTCGGCGCGGCGCTTCTTGGCGTATTCAAAAATTTCGCGGATGACCGAGCTCTTTTTGCCGAGCTGCTCCATTTTCTGTGATATCATACTAATCGTTCCTTTCGATGGTAAAATCAATAAAAAAAGCCCGCATTCCATACGCCCCTCGGGCGTACGCGGAACAGCGGACCATTCGGTACACGTTGGTGACAGCCTACTTAGTTGGCTGCACGGGTGCACTGCCGGTCCGCGTTGGTAAAGTAATAAAAATACGAAAAATTGACCTTCGCGAACATTCGGCTCACCTCTTTTTAAAAATCTTGTGACTTATTATATATAATTCCTTTAGATTTGTCAAGCCTTTTTTACTTTAAATCGTTAAAGTTTTTTGTATGAAAATTAACCGCACGGATATCCGTGCGGTCTGGAATCACATATTTTCCTGATACTTGTGCAGGATCTCGCGAAAGCGTGCCGCGTGCACACATTCCTCCTCGGCAAAGTCCGCGAACACCTTGGCAACCTCGGGGGCGTCGTGAATTTCCTTTGAGTACATCTCAAAATCCCGCGTCAGCTCCATCGAATTCTCCCACGCCCGCATCACCCTGTCGCGGGTTGATACGATAATCGGCTTTTCGCCGCCGTTTTGACAACTCATACCCATTCCTCCTTTGGGAATAGTATGTGTGGACAAAGATCGGAATATGCAAAAAACAGCCGCATCCCGTGTGGGATGCGGCTGTGCGTCGCCTTGTAAAATTATTCGGCAGCTTCCTCTTCGGTTTCCTCCTCGACGGTCTCAACCTCGGCGGGAGTTTCCTCGACAACGGGAGCCTCCTCCTCGGGCAGCAGGGCGCGGATGGACAGGCTGATGCGCTTACGCTCGTAGTCGACGGCGGTGATCTTCGCCTCGACCTCCTGGCCGATCTGCAGCTCGTCCTGCGGCTTCTCTACGCGGTGGTTCGCGATCTGCGAGATGTGGATGAGACCATCCACGCCGGGCAGGATCTGCGCGAACGCGCCGAACGCGGTCATACCGACGACCTTCGCGGTGACAACGCTGTCGATCGGGTATTGCGCTTTGAAGATCTCCCAGGGGTTATCCTCGGACTTGCGGTAGCCGAGAGAAATCTTCTTCTTCTCGGCGTCGAGCGCCTTGATGAAGACCGTGACGGTGTCGCCGACGTTCATTACCTCGGAGGGATGCTTAATGCGGCTCCAGGACATCTCGGAGATGTGGACCATACCGTCCACACCGCCCAGATCGACGAACGCGCCGTAAGAGGTAAGGGACTTAACCGCACCGGTGTACTCCTGACCGACCTCGGCCTGTGCCCAGAACTTCTCCTCGAGCTCCTTGCGAGCCGCCTGCGCGACCTGACGCACAGAGCCGACCGCGTGGCGGCGGTGGGTGTTGACCTCAATGATCTTGAGCTGGACGTTCTGACCCTTCAGGGGGCTGAGGTCGTCCATACGGTTGACGGAAGCCTGCGAAGCGGGCACGAACACGCGCACACCGTTGGTGACGACGAGAACGCCGCCCTTTATGACCTCGACGACGGTGCCGTCGAGTACGGTGCCTTCAGCTTCGGCGCTCACGATGGTTTCCCAGCCCTTGAGCGCGTCGACGCGCTTCTTGGACAGCAGGATGGTGCCTTCCTGATCGTTGGTGCGCATGATGAGCAGCTCGAGCTCATCACCGACCTTGACCAGATCAGCGGGGGTGGCGTTCGGGTCGTTGGACAGCTCGACAGCGGGGATATAACCGGTCTGCTTGCGGCCAATGACTTCTACCTGAACCTCGTTGGGCGCGATAGCCACGACCAACCCACGGACTTTATCATCAGTGGCGTTCTGCAGAGTCGCATCCACGGCGGCGGCGAACTCTTCAGAGCTCATCTCCTCATTGTTGTTGATTTTGGTTTCCAGGGCTTCGCTGTTGTTGACGATTTCGGACATAGTGCAATGTACCTCCTTTATAATATCGGCGGGAGTGGAAGCACCGGCGGTCAGACCGACAGTCTGACCCGCAGCGAAGGCGTTGCGCGGCAGCTCATCCGCTGTCTCGACCCAGTGGGTCGGGCAGTAGGGGGAGCAGACGGCACACAGCTTCGCCGTGTTGGAGCTTTCCTTTCCTCCGACAATCACCATCTGGTCGCACTGCTGTGCGAGGGTAATGGCTTCACGCTGTCTTTCGGCAGTCGCATTACATATTGTATCAAATATTTGGAGATTTGTACAGTGTTTTTTTGCGATTTTTGCGCATTTTTCCCACAACTTTGTGTTGAAGGTGGTCTGTGCCACCATTATGCACGAAGCTGTTGTCAAAAAATGGCGAATTTTTATACAATCTTCCAATTCGGTTTCATTGCTGAACACAAACACCGACGGGGTTTCGCCGTTTTCGACACAGTGGCCGCGGATGCCGAGCACCTCGGGATGGGTTGCGTCGCCTGCGATAAGCACCGCACTGCCCGCCGCGGAATGCTCGGCGACGATGCGGTGGATCTTGGCGACAAAGGGGCAGGTCGCGTCGCTGCAGCGCACCCCGAGGCGCTCGATCGCCTCGTAGGTCGAGCGGGGAACGCCGTGTGAGCGGATGACCAGCGTAGCCCCCTCGGGGGTGTCGGCGGGGTCGCTGACGGTCTTCACCCCACGCGCGGCGAGGTCGTCCACCACCTGCGGGTTGTGGATGATGGGACCGAGGGTGGCGACGGTCTCGCCCGCGTCGAGCAGCTCGTGCACGCGGTTGACCGCTTTATTGACGCCGAAGCAGAAGCCGGCGCTTTTAGCGAGTTTGACGGGCATAGTTACTCTCCCAGATTCTCTAAAATAACC
>CAJGCA010000047.1 GCA_904501705.1 Clostridiaceae bacterium
ACGGTCATCCACGGCTTGTTGCGGGATGGTGGTCGGGTGATCGTGTCGGATCTGGAGCATAATGCGGTGTGGCGTTCAGTCAATGCCCTGCGCGGTCAGCCGCGCGTGGACGTCGCCGCGTGGTCGCCCGATGAGGAGCAGACTGTGGAGAATTTTCGTCTCTTGATCCGCCCAGGCACACGCCTCATCGTCTGTACGCACGCGTCGAACGTATTTGGCGTGACCTTTCCGATCCGCCGCTTGGCGGCGCTGGCGCATCAGCATGGCATCTTATTCTGCGTAGACGCGGCACAGACGGCGGGTGTGTTGCCGCTCAATATGCAGGCGGATGATATCGACTACCTATGCGTTGCGGCGCACAAAGGACTATACGCGCCGATGGGAATGGGGCTTTTGCTCTGCAGAGAACGTGCGCGTGTCCCGTCGCTTATTCAAGGCGGCACGGGCAGCTACTCTTTGTTGGCGTCACAGCCCGATGAATTGCCGGAGCGGCTGGAAAGCGGTACACCGAATCTGCTTGGCATCTGCGGCTTGCGAGCAGGTCTGCGCTATGTGGAGCAACAGGGTAGAGAGGCAATTTATCGCCACGAGATGGAGCTGTTAAGCCTTGTGTATCAACGCTTAAGCGTCACGCAAGGTGTTCGACTTTACACTAAAAAACCGACATTAGGGACGTCGGCCCCCGTGCTATCGGTTAACATCGATGATTTGTTGCCCGAAGATGTTGCTCGCGAGCTTGACCGTCACGGGATAGCGGTGCGTGCGGGGCTGCATTGTGCGCCGCTTGCTCACCGTCATTTCGGCACGTTGCCGCACGGTACGGTACGTTTGGCGCCGTCGGCGTTTTCCACTCGACGGGAAGCGGAAATGATTTGTAAAATTTTTTATCAAATTGCGCAAAAAACATTGCACAGTTCAAAAAATATGTTATAATATTTATAGACAAAATGGGTTCTCGTGTTTTGCGGGACTGAATGATAAAAATGACACGCTTTTTTGCGGAAGGAGACGGCAATGGGGGAGTTCTTTGCAAATGCATGGAATGATATCGTGATGTTTTTGACATCCTACCGTTGGCTGACGGATACATTGGATATTCTGTTGGTTGCGGTGATGATCTATTTTATTATTCGTTTGGTGCGGGATTCCCGTGCCGAGCAGCTGATGAAGGGCATTTTGGTCCTTGCAGTCATGTATCTGGCGGCGTACCTGCTGGATCTGACGACGGTCGGCTATCTGCTTAAGGCGATCTTCGACAACGGCTTGCTGGTGCTGGTGGTGATCTTCCAGCCCGAGATCCGTCGCGCGCTGGAGCAGGCGGGTCATTCCCGTAAGGGCATTTTACGCATCTTCGGCGGCTTGTCCTCGGTGGAGAATTCCGCCCAGGTTGAGCAGTGGGAGAAGGCGATCGACGCGACCGCGGCAGCGGTGGAGATCCTGCAGAAGCAGAAGATGGGTGCACTCATCGTCATCGAGCGCACGACGCGTCTCGGCGAGATTGTCCACTCCGGTACGCTCATTGAGGCAGAGCCGTCGGGCGAGCTGATGGCGAACATATTCTATAACAAAGCCCCTCTGCATGATGGTGCGATGATCATTCGTGACGGTAAGGTCTATGCGGCGGGCTGTATTCTCCCGCTGACGGATAATCTGCAGATCAACCGCGAGCTGGGCACCCGTCATCGTGCAGGCGTCGGTATGAGTGAAAATTCCGATGCGCTGGTCGTCATCGTTTCGGAGGAAACGGGGACGATCTCGCTTGCCGACAGCGGCGAGCTGATGCGCAACTTCACTAAAGAGACTCTCGCAAAGACACTGGCTGAGCGCATTTTGTGGACGGAGCAGGAGAGAAAAGTCCCGACGTGGCGCCGCAGAAAGGGGAGTCAGGAGTGAGAAGAAAAATTTCCTTGAGCCGTCTGCTGCATAACGATAAGCTTATGATGCTTGTATCCCTGCTGCTGGCGATCCTTGTCTGGGCACTGGTCGTTTTTGGCCCGAGCAACACGCAGGAACAGGTAATCTCCGGCGTCCCGATCTCGGTGACGCTTAACGACTACGCAGGTGAGACGCTGAATTTGCAGATCACGGAAGGCGCCAATGCCACGGCCACCGTCAAGGTGCGTGGCCTGCGTTCGGTTGTCAGCCGCCTGTCCGCGGCGGATATTACCGTTACTGCTGATACGGGTAACGTGATAAAAGAGGGCACGTATACGCTGCCCTTGCGTGCCACTTCGAATGGTGATTACACCATTCAAAGCGTTGTCGGACCGGATGGCCATAACGATACGGTTACGATCGCGTGCGACGTGTGGCGCGAGGCGTTCTTCCCCGTGACGGTGGAGATGCCGAAGGTGACGGTGACCGATAAGGAGAATTATCAGATCGGTACCCCTGTTATCGGCAACGGCGTGCTTACCGATGGACAGATTGCGTTATCTGGCCCCCGCTCCGATATCAACCGCATCGATAAGGTTGTAGCGGTCATTTCCGATGAGGCGTCGATCAGCGAATCAACGGTGTACACGGCGGCGATTGAGGTGCGCGATGCGAACGGTAAGACGATCGATTCTATCACCTTTGCCAAGGCAGAGGACAAAACGGTCAGTGTGACGGTCCCTGTGTTGGTTTACCGCGAAACAGATCTGACGCCTACGGTGCTGAATATGCCGGCCGCCTATGCGAGCAACAGTAAACTCGTCACGGTATCGCCCGCCAAACTGGAGCTGTGGGGCGTGCCGTCGGAGATCGACGATTATATCGCTTCGGTGCAACAGAAGCTGACGGTGGACTTCGATCATCTTAATAAGGATGGCTTGACGCAAATGATCTCTCTCGAGGCGAGTGAGGCTATTCGCCCCGTAAACGGGGAAGAAAAGTTAACGCTGAAGGTGAATCTGAGCAGCGTTACTTCCCGCACCTTTGAGGTGGCGTTGGATGAGAACAATTTTACCGCGAGCGAATTGCCCGACGGCATGAAGGCGACGGTGAAACAGACAAAGGTGAAGGTCACTCTTTGCGGTCCTTCGTGGTCACTCAACGGTGTTAAGGCATCGCAGATCCGCCTGAGCGCCGCGATGCCGCAGACGACCATCGGCCTGCAGACCGTCAAGGCACGCGTTTCTGTGTCGAACAACGGTTATGTGTGGGCGATTTATGAGGACGGTGCTACCGGCGTTGATCTTCTCGTTTCGGCCGAAGACAGCAAGGCATAATTGTGTAAAAAGATAGCCCGCGGGGAATCCCGCGGGCTATCTTTATTGCTATTTTTTGCGTATGCAGAGAATGTGCTCATCCGCGTCGCTGTACAGGATGTATTCCCATAGGGAATAGCCGCTGCCGGCGAGGTGCGGTTCGATCTGCTCTTCGGCGGCGCGGCGGTTTTTCAGAAAGAGCAGCGCGCTGTCAAACTTATTCGATGCAAAGAAAAGCTCGATCTGCGTTTCCCCTTTTTTGATTTGCGCGGCAATTTTTTGCGCGATGGTCTGTCGACTGTAGGTGTCGATGAACAGATCGTTGCGACAGAAGTAATTATCCTTGGTCGCGGTGCAGTTGGCGATGGCCGCCTGGTTGTCGTCGATCTGGTGGGTGAGCGCGAGTTGTGCGGTTGTTACGTTAAAGTAGTTATGGCGGATAATATCGCTGCTGTCATTCCAGCACACGTCTAGATGATAATCGCTGCCGTTAATGGATACGAAGTTCCACATATGCTTTACGCCGTCGCTAAGCGATTTGCCGATCACCAGCGTGTTAGCGATGCCGATCCTGTTAAGTAGTAGCTGCATTGCACGGGAATAACCCTCGCAAACGGCCTTGCCGCGCACCAGCGCTCCGTAGGCGGTGTAAGCATGGGGGTAAGAGCGAAAGTCCGTGTTAGCTGCGTCGGTGTCGTACGTGCAGAGAGCAGCGACTTTATCGTGCAGATAGAGTTCACTCAAGTACTCGTCCGTTGTCTGCGGTGCCTCGCGCAGGATATCGTCCACCACAGCATCGAGCTTGACTTTGGCCTCATTTCGTGCGTCCGCATCCATCGTGTAGGAAAGCACCATCTTGTTATAGTAGGAGTTGCCTTCAGATTCATAGCCCTCAAGACCGTAGACGTTGTTGATATAGAAGAACTGTGGATTATCATATAAAAAGGCGGTATACAGTTTTTTTGCTTCGCTTTCACCGTTCAGGTCGCTCGGGAGTTCGACGGCAATGCCGATAGTCGATCGGCTGTCCGCTGCGGGGATGGTAACGGTATCATCCGTTTTGAATCCGTTCGTCAGCGCTGTGTAGAGTGTGCCGTAGCATTTCTTTAGATGGCTTTCTAGCTCGATATATTGCCGATGATCCTTGAATTCATCAATGTAGGTGTTCGGATCGGCAATGTCGTGTGTCTGCGTTGTTGGTATCAACGAGGCAAGAAAAGAGCAGCCGCTCAACCCCGCAATCATAGCGAGGATAATTAGCAGTGCAGCGATTTTTCGCAGTTCGGTCATATAGTACCTCAATTGTGTGAGATATCGGTGAAGGCTTGCGCTATGATGCAGCAGCGACCGTTGCTGTTTTGTTCCGCAAGATAGGTCAACCGATCTCTGTAGCTGTAAAAGTCGCCGATGCGCAGGCTGGTTTGTGTCATATTGCCCAGATAGGAGAAGTCCGCAGCCAGATTTCTTCCGCTGTGCAGATATTGCCTTAGCATCGACACGATGACGTCGGCGTGGAGTTCATCGGAGAGAGAAGACTGGCAAAGCAATGCGGTCGCCTGGGGCGCAGTGAGTGCGTGTTCACCCGCCATCAGTGTCGTTTGTGTGCCGTTGCCGCTTGCCATAACAACGTCGCTGTGGAGCGTCATTGTAAGGTCGTTGCCTAATCGTGCAAACCACTTTTCGGCATTGTCTTTGGAGATTGCAATGTAATGGCGGAGAGGTCGGTTGGTTTTTGCGGCCAGTTGTTGAACGATGTAGGCGCTGCCGTGTTTTCGATAGAGTGCAGAGAGGGTAAGCTTATCGTTGACGATCGCGTTGTCAGGTATCGCCGTGACACGGATAGCGTTATCGGCGGGCGATGCGTGCGTGAGAAAGAATTGCATTTCGTCTCCCGAATCGATGATCAGCAGCAGATGCGCATCGTCTTCGGCAGTGTATACGACGGGCTGGGTAGCCGAGGAGGCGTCGTCCGAGGATACAGGGTTGCGCGCCTCGTCCATCTTGTGACGGATCAACATCCAACAGAACGCCAAAACCATCGCAAGGAGTAACGCTGTAAAAGCGAGAACATATTGCATCTTTTTGCCGGGCATACGAAAGCGCCGCTTGTAAAATTCCAGTGCCATTCAGCGTTCCTCCTTTCGGGTTATTCGGCTTCTTCGCCGATGAGTGTTTCGCCGTCCGCGGCAACAATGCGTACTGTTAACACCTCGCCGCTGTGATGTCGGGTGGGCGTGCGTACGGATAGATAGGTGTCGGTCAAGCCGTCGACCGAACCGTCAGAGTAAGGGGTCTCGAGCAGGATTGGCACGGTACGCCCGACATAGCTGCGAGCGTAGTCTTCGGCGTTGCGGCGGCAGACCTCGATCATCCGGCGGCTGCGGTCGGTCTTAACCGCGTTTTGAAGCTGTCCCGCCAGCCTATCCGCGACCGTCCCCGGTCGGCGGGAATAGGCAAATACGTGCACGCGTGAGAACGCGATGCTGTCGACAAAGGCCAGCGACTCGGCGAATTCCTCGTCTGTCTCACCGGGGAAACCGACCATCACGTCGGTGGTCAGCGCACAGTCGGGGAAAAGGCGGCGCAGATTGTCGCACAGAGCGCGAAACTCCGCGGTGGTGTAATGGCGGTTCATTCGCTTGAGTGTTGCGTCGCAGCCGCTTTGCAGAGCCACGTGGAACTGCGGGCACAGCTTGGGCTGCGCGGCTAGCCGCGCGAGGATCTCGTCGCTCATAAAATCGGGCTCAAGAGAGCCAAGGCGTACGCGCAGGATTCCGTCGACCGCGCAAGCAGCGTCGACTGCATCAGCGATGGTCTTGCCGTTATCCTGCCCGTAGGCGGTGAGGTTAATGCCGACGAGCACCACTTCCTTGTAGCCTTTTTCTGCCAAGGCTTCCAGCTCGCAGCGGATATCCTCGGGCTCGCGGGAACGCACGCGTCCGCGGGCGTAGGGGATGATGCAGTAGGAGCAAAAGCGGTTGCATCCGTCCTGGATTTTAACAAATGCACGGGTGTGTTCCGCGAACGTATCAATGCGCAGTGGCTCGATTTCTTGATCGTGCGGCGGGATGTCGACAATGCGCTGATGATTGGACAGAAACGCGCCGAGATGCGCGGGGATGGAACGGCGTGCTGCATTGCCGAGCACGATGTCCGCCTCTTTAAGGGCTTGCGCCGTCTCGGGGAATGCCTGTGGCATACAGCCTGTCAGCACGATTACCGCGTGGGGGTTATCCCGACGACAGCGGCGCAGAAGCTGGCGCAATTTTCGGTCACTTTCACCCGTGACGGTGCAGGAGTTGATGACGATCACATCTGCGCTTTCCGCAGACGCATCATCGTCCGTATCATAGCCCGCTTGCTGCAGCAGTCGCCGCATCGCTTCGGTCTCGTATTGGTTCACCTTGCAGCCAAGGGTGTGGAAAATGATCTTCATAACAAACCTCAAATATACAATATTAATTTATTGTATCGTATATTGAGAAAAAATGCAAGCAGGACGCGAAAAACGCGAAAATTTGCCGCAAAACGCAGTTGTATTTTTTATTATTATCTGTTATACTGTAAACTGTTCAATTCTGTCTTATAAAGGAGTCATCGTTATGGCGTATTCGTTTTTTGCGATGCTGTCGCGTATGAAAAACATCCGTCGGTGGGCATTGATGCGCAATACTCGCTCGGAGAATATTTGCGAACACTCGCACGAGGTGGCGGTGATTGCGCATGCGCTCGCACTGATGACTAATCGTCATTACGAAGGAAACGTGGATGCTGAGAAGTGCGTGATGCTCGCGGTATATCACGATGTTCCCGAGATCCTTACGGGGGATATGCCCACCCCTGTTAAGTATTATAATCCCGCTATTCGCGAGGCGTATCGTCAGGTAGAGGAATCCGCTTGTGATAAGCTCATCGAGATGTTGCCCGCCGATCTGCGTGACGAGTATGATGCGCTCATCCGCCCGCAGGATAAGGACAGTGAGGAGATGCGTTTGGTCAAGGCGGCGGATAAACTGTCCGCACTCATCAAGTGCATCGAGGAGACCTCACAGGGTAACCGCGAGTTCGCGAGCGCCCGCCGCGCAACCGAAAAGGCGATTCGAGCAATGGACGTCCCCGCGGCAGACGAGTTTTTGGAAAACTATATCCCTGCGTACGAACTGACGCTGGACGATCAGTAAGGAGTTTCGCGATGCGCATTACCCGTTCCTACCGTGCGACGCTGATTGCCTGTTTCCTCGGTTACGTGACACAGGCGATCGCGATTAATTTATTTCCCTTGCTGTTTGCGACCTTTCAGCGGGAGTTCACTGTGTCGCTAGAAAAGCTCGGGTTGCTGATCACGGTCAGCTTTCTCGTGCAAATGACGGTCGATCTGCTCGCCTCTCGCTTCGGCGACAAGCTTGGCTATCGGGCCGGCAGCATCGCGGCACAAGCCGCGGCCGTTCTCGGGCTTGTTTCTTTGAGCGTGCTGCCGTATTGTCTGCCCGATCCGTATGTTGGGCTAATGATCGGCACGGTGCTTATGGCGATCGGCGGTGGACTCGTCGAGGTGCTCATTAGTCCCATCGTAGATGCGCTGCCGAACGGCGGTAAGCCCGGTATTATGAGTCTGCTACACTCTTTTTTTAGTTGGGGATTTTTAGCGGTTGTTGTGCTGTCGACGGTGTATTTCGCCGTCTGCGGCATTGAACATTGGCGGTGGCTGCCGCTGCTGTGGGCTATCCCGCCGTTTGTGACGGGCATATTGTTTTGCCTTGTGCCGCTGCCCGAGCCAAAGACCGAAAAGGGTGGCAATAAGATGGTTCTTCGTCGGTTGTTTGCCAGCCCGCAGTTTTGGCTTATGATGCTGCTCATGCTGTGCGCAGGCTCTTCGGAGATCGCCGCGAGTCAGTGGGCGTCGCTGTTTGCCGAGGTCGGTCTCGGCGTTCCGAAGGCGATGGGGGATCTGCTCGGCCCTTGCGGCTTTGCCTTGTTGATGGCGCTGTCGCGCGTGTATTTTGCTGGCGGACAGCGTGCAAAGAATATGACGCGTTCGTTGACCGCGTGCGGTGTTGGCTGTGTCGTAGGTTATCTGCTTATCGTGCTCAGCCCGTGGCCGCTTTTGTCGCTTGCCGGTTTCGGTGTGTGCGGCTTCAGCGTCGGTCTGATGTGGCCGGGTGTGCTGAGCCTCGGCGCGAAAGCGTTTCCGACAGGCGGCACGGCGATGTTTTCGCTGCTTGCTCTTTGCGGCGATATCGGGTGTTCGATCGGCCCCGGTATTGTCGGCGGGATCTCGAATGCCTTGCAGAGCGCAGGGCAGCCGACGCTGCTGGCACTCAAATGGGGCATCGCCGCGGCGACGGCGTTCCCGCTGCTGCTGTTTGTTGCTGTGCGGATACTGCGTCGTAAGAACCGCTGATATCTTATGAGCCATTTGTCCGCTATATGAATGATCGCGGTGTATTTACCGCTTGAAAAGAGGTTTTTCTGAATGTTTAAGATTGTGGAGAAAGAACTACTCAACCCTACCGTTGTGCGGATGGTGATCGACGCGCCGCTGGTTGCCCGCAAGGCACAGCCCGGTCAGTTTATCATCCTGCGCACCAATGCGGACGGCGAGCGTATCCCGCTGACCGTCGCGGACTATGATCGTGAGACGGGGACGGTAACCATCATTTTCCAGATCGTCGGCGCGACGACCGAAAAGCTCGGTCATATGGCTGTCGGCGAGAGCCTCAGTGACTTTGTCGGCCCGCTTGGACGTGCAACCGAGACCGAGGGCTTGCGCAAGGTCGCGGTCATCGGTGGCGGTGTCGGCTGCGCGATCGCCTATCCTGTGGCGAAGAAGCTGCACGAGCAGGGCACCGAAGTGCACGCCATCGTCGGTTTTCGCAACAAGGATCTCGTGATTCTGGAAAAGGAATTTGCTGCGGCGAGCAGCTTGCTTAAGGTGATGACCGACGACGGCTCATATGGCGAGCATGGCTTAGTCACGACTGCGTTGAAAGCGCTTATTGATGGTGGCGAGCAGTACGATGAGGTCATCGCCATCGGTCCTCTGCCGATGATGAAGTTCGTGTCGTTGCTGACCAAGGAATACGGTATCAAGACGGTCGTCAGTATGAACCCGATTATGATCGACGGCACAGGAATGTGCGGCGGTTGCCGCCTTACCGTTGACGGGGAGACGAAGTTTGCCTGTGTGGACGGCCCCGAGTTTGACGGGCATCTCGTCGATTTCGACGAGGCGATGACCCGCGGCGGGATGTATAAGGTGTTCGAGCGTTACGCGCACGAGGAGACCTGCCGCCTGTTCCAAAAGGAGGTGCAGTGATATGCCGAATATGTCGCTTAAAAAGAACCCAATGCCTAGTCAGGAGCCGTCGGTGCGTCGCCGCAACTTCGACGAGGTTGCGCTGGGCTATACCGCCGAGCAGGCGGTGGATGAAGCCAAGCGTTGCCTGAATTGCAAGAATAAACCCTGCGTGGGCGCTTGTCCCGTGCAGATCGATATCCCCGCGTTCATTCAGTTGGTGGCGCGGGAGGATTTCGAGGGAGCGTATCAGGTGATCGCCCGCTCAAGCTCGCTGCCTGCGGTGTGCGGACGTGTCTGTCCGCAGGAGAGCCAGTGCGAGAGCAAGTGTGTGCGCGGCATCAAGGGCGAGCCCGTGGCGATCGGTCGCCTCGAGCGGTTTGTCGCCGACTGGCACAACGCACACAGCTCCCTCGCGGATGTGATGAAGCCTGCCCCGAACGGGTATAAGGTCGCGATCGTGGGTTCGGGTCCCTCTGGCCTGACCTGCGCGGGCGATCTGGTGAAAAAGGGCTATGATGTGACGCTGTATGAGGCGTTGCATCTCGCGGGCGGCGTGTTGGTGTACGGTATCCCCGAGTTCCGTCTGCCGAAGGCCATCGTGCAGCAGGAGATCGATACCCTCAAAGCGCTCGGCGTGCACATCGAGACCAATATGGTTATTGGCAAGGTGCTGTCGGTCGACGAACTGCTCGAGGAGGGTGGCTTTGAGGCGGTGTTTATCGGCTCGGGTGCGGGTCTGCCGCGGTTTATGAACATCCCGGGCGAGAATCTTAAAGGTGTGTATTCCGCTAACGAATTTCTCACCCGTGTTAATCTGATGAAAGCCTATCGCTCCGACAGCGCGACCCCGATCCAAAATGCCCGCCGCGTGGCGGTGGTCGGCGGCGGCAACGTCGCGATGGATGCCGCACGCTGCGCAATGCGCCTCGGCGCGGATGAGGTGTCGATCGTGTACCGCCGTTCGGAGAAAGAGCTTCCCGCCCGTGCGGAGGAGGTCGAGCACGCCAAGGAGGAAGGCATTCAGTTCCGCCTGCTCACCAACCCTGTGGAGATTCTCGGTGACGATGATCGCTGTGTGAACGGTATGCGCTGTGTCGAGATGGAGCTCGGCGAGCCCGATGCGTCGGGTCGTCGCCGTCCTGTCGTCAAGGAGGACAGTGAGTTCGTGCTGGAGTGCGATTGCGTGATTATGGCGATTGGCACCTCGCCGAACCCGCTTATTAAGTCTACCACCGATGGCTTGGAAACCGAGCGTTGGGGTGGCATCATCGTTGATGAAAACGGCTTGACCTCGCGTGTCGGCGTGTACGCAGGCGGTGATGCGGTGACCGGTGCAGCGACCGTCATCCTCGCGATGGGCGCGGGCAAGACTGCTGCCGCGGCGATGGACGAATACATTCGAGCTAAATAATATAAAACAAGGCTTTTGTTGATGCAGAAGCCTTGTTTTTTTGCTGTTTTGGGTTGAAAAATGTTCGCGTACGCGCTATAATATAGGAGTATAAGTGTTTTTGCGCATAATTCATTCGCATTTCGCCACAATAGGGTGGGGTGATGGTATGAAGAAGCAAGAAACGAAGAACCCGAACGCAGATGATGAACAGAATGAATCGACCCGTCTACAGCAGCGTTTGCAGATGGTGGAGGATACCGCGTCGGTGACGACGGATAACGGTAATCACCGCATCCACTGTATGACCATCGTCGGGCAGATCGAGGGGCATTATGTGTTGCCGAACGAGACCAAGGCGACGAAATACGAGCATATGATTCCGCAGCTGGTCGCGGTGGATGAGAGCCGCGAGATCGAAGGGCTGCTTATCCTGCTCAACACCGTTGGCGGCGACGTCGAGGCGGGGTTGGCGCTCGCGGAGCTGATCGCCGGGATGAAAAAGCCGACAGTGTCGTTGGTGCTTGGCGGTGGACACTCGATTGGGGTGCCGCTCGCGGTGGCGGCACGGCGATCCTTTATTGTGCCGTCGGCGACCATGACGATCCATCCCGTGCGTACGAATGGGCTGGTGCTCGGTGTGCCGCAGGCGTTTACCTATTTTCGGCGGATGCAGGAGCGAATTGTCAATTTCGTGTGCCGTCATTCCTCGATTTCGGATAAACGCTTTTATGAGCTTTGCATGGCCACGGGCGAGATGGCGACCGATGTCGGCAGTGTGCTCGCGGGGGAGGAAGCGGTGAAGGAAGGCCTCATCGACTGTATCGGGATGCTGAAGGATGCGGTAGAGGAACTGTACCGTATGATCGAAGAAGATCAAAAGGGCGCTTGACGCGCCCTGCATTTACATAATTTCTTGACGGAGGATTACATAATGGCGAAGAAGAGAAAGACAAGCGCGGCAAAAACAAGACAGACGAAGGCGCAGATCAGCACCCAAAAACAGATGCGGGCGGTGATCTTGTTTGCGGTCGCCGTGCTGACCTTTTGTCTGGCGATCATCAAAGGAGAGAACGTCTGGACGTGGCTGCACAATGTGATGCTGGGTCTGTTCAGTCTCTCTGCCTATCTGTTACCTGTGGCTTTTGGCACCTACGCCGTATTTATGGCGTTGGAGAAGGATAGCCGCAGTGTAAAAATTCGTATTTGGGAGTGCGTGGCGTTCGTCGTGATGCTGATGAGCGCGGTGTTCACCTTTACGACGAGTACGAGCGATGAGGGCTTTTTCCCTGCGATCGCGACGGCGTTCGAGAAGGGCGGCACCCTGCACGGCGGCGGTGTGCTCGGTGTACTGCTTGGCTATCCTGCTGAGGCCGCCTTCGGTGATACGGGCGCGAAGATCATTCTCATCCTGCTGATGGCGGTTTTCTTTATGCTGGTGACGGGCACGACCATTATGCAGGTTGTACGCGCGGTGCGCAAGCCCGTGGAAAAGACGAAAGAGGGCATCGACCACGTTGTTGCCGAGATCAGCCAGCGCCGTGAGAAGCGTGGCGGGATCGACATCGAGCTTGGCGATGGCTATGCAAAGACAAGCCGTAAAAAGCGCCGCGTCGAGGAAGCCGCCGAAGAAGCGACGCAGGGTGTGGAGTATATCCCTGCTCCCGCTGAGGTGCCGACGGATAAGCTTGAGGCGCTGAAAAAGGCGAACGAAAAGCTCAACAGCGAGGAAGACTCCGAAGAGGTGGGGCCCTCAGTGGATGAGCTAACCGCCGAGACGCAGGCGGAGATCGAGGAAAACGAGGAGGCGCAGCAGGAGATCATCTATCGCTATCCGCCCCTGTCCTTGCTCGATGAATCCAAAGCCGGCGTGGCCGGTAATTCCGAGAGAGAGCTGCGGCTTAACGGCGAGTTGCTCGTCAACACCCTCAAGGATTTTGGCATCAACACCCGTTTGAGCGACGTCACCCGCGGTCCTGCGGTGACGCGGTATGAGCTCGAGCCCAGTGCGGGGGTGAAGATCAGCCGTATCACGGGTCTGGCGGACGATATTGCGTTGCGTCTGGCGACGACGGGCGTGCGCATCGAAGCGCCCATCCCGAATAAGGCGGCGGTTGGCATTGAGGTGCCGAACAAGGCGCGCAACACCGTCTGTCTTCGCTCGTTGTTGGATACCCCCGATTTCCGCACAGCGAAGGGTAAGCTGACGGTCGCGCTTGGTCAGGACATTGAGGGCAACGCCGTGATGACCGACCTAGCGAAGATGCCGCACCTGCTGATTGCGGGTACGACCGGCTCGGGTAAATCGGTGTGTACCAATTCGATGATCCAGTCGGTGCTGTTTCGCGCCCGTCCCGATGAGGTAAAAATGATCCTCATCGACCCCAAGAAGGTCGAGTTTGGCGTGTATAACGGTATTCCGCACTTACTTATTCCCGTCGTGACCGATCCGCGCAAGGCGGCGGGCGCGCTCGGCTGGGCGGTCAACGAGATGCTCAAGCGCTATCAGATGTTTGCGGAGTCGAATGTGCGCGATATCGCGGGATACAATGAGATGGCGCGTGCCAGCGAGACGATCAAGCCTCTACCGCTTATTCTCATTGTGATCGACGAGTTGGCCGACTTGATGATGGCCGCCGCCAACGAGGTGGAAGA
>CAJGCA010000048.1 GCA_904501705.1 Clostridiaceae bacterium
GTCAGCGTTCTTCTCAAGGATCGTCTGCACCTTGTCGTTGCCGCTGGCATAGACGGTGATGCGATCCATCACCTCAAAGCCCGCCTCTTTACGCATCGTCTGAATCTTGCTGACGATCTCGCGCACAAAGCCCTCTTCGATGAGTTCGGGGGTGAGGTTTACATCCAGCGCTACCGTAACGCCCTTATCCGCCACAGCGAAATAGCCCTCGGTTTGCGCGGTATCAATCAGCAGATCCTCCACCGCGAGCTTGACCTCGCCACTCGGCAGAGCCAGCGTCAGCACGCCGCTTGCATCCAACTCCGCCTTCGCCGCGTTGCCGTCAAGGTCAGTCAATGCCTGACGAATCTCACCGAGCTGCTTGCCGTACTTCGGACCGACGGTCTTGAGCTGCGGCTTAAAGGTGTAGCTCATAAACGCCGAGGTATCCTCGGTAAACTCCACGCTCTTGACGTTAAGTTCATCCGCGATAATGTCGGTGTAGAAGCTGTCCAGCGTCTGCGCCGCCTGCACGTACATCTTGCCGAGCGGCTGACGGTTTTTACAGTTGGCACCGTTACGCGCGGCACGGCCAAGCACCACGATATCCACAACCGTCTTCATATTCGCTTCCAGCGCAGGGTCGATCATCGACTCATCCACCGCAGGGAAATCGCACAAATGCACGCTCACGGGCGCGGACGGGTCGTTGGTGCATACGAGGTTGCGATAGATATCCTCGGTCATAAATGGCACCATCGGCGCCGCGGCCTTGGCGACCGTAACCAGCGCGGTGTGCAGCGTCATATACGCATTCACTTTATCCTGCGGCATATCCTTGCCCCAGAAACGCTCACGGCTGCGGCGGACGTACCAGTTACTCAGGTCATCCACAAACTCCTCCAGCACACGCGCAGTCTCGGGGATGCGGTAGTTTTCAAGATGCTCATCCACCGCCTTGACGGTAGAATTGAGGCGCGACAGCAACCACTTATCCATCACCGACAGCTTATCGTAGTCGAGGGTATACTTGGTCGCGTCGAAATTATCAATGTTCGCATACAGTACGAAGAACGCATAGGTGTTCCACAGCGTGCCCATAAACTTGCGCTGGCACTCCTGCACTGCCTTACCGTGGAAGCGGTTGGGCAGCCACGGAGCGGAGTTGGTGTAGAAATACCAGCGGATCGCATCCGCGCCGTAGGTCTGCAGAGCCTCCATCGGGTCGACGGCGTTGCCCTTGGACTTACTCATCTTCTGGCCGTTCTCATCCTGCACGTGGCCGAGCACGATGACGTTCTTAAACGGCGCTTCGTTGAAGATCAGCGTCGAGATCGCCATCAGCGAATAGAACCAGCCGCGAGTCTGGTCGACCGCCTCGGAGATAAAGTCCGCGGGGAACTGCTGCTTGAACAGGTCTTGGTTTTCGAAGGGATAGTGATGCTGTGCGAACGGCATCGCGCCCGAGTCAAACCAGCAGTCGATCACCTCGGGAACGCGCTTCATCTCGCCGCCGCATTCGGGGCAGCGCAGAGTCACGGCATCAATGAAGGGACGGTGCAGCTCGATCTCATCAGGACAGTTGTCGGACATCGCTTTAAGCTCTTCGATGCTGCCGATGGAGTGCATATGCCCGCAGGAGCATTCCCAGATGTTGAGCGGGGTGCCCCAATAGCGGTTACGGCTGATGCCCCAATCCTGCACGTTCTCCAGCCAGTCGCCAAAGCGACCCTTGCCGATGCTTTCGGGGATCCAGTTGACAGTGTTATTGTTACGAATGAGGTCATCCTTTACCGCGGTCATCTTGATAAACCAAGACTCACGCGCATAGTAGATCAACGGAGTGTCGCAGCGCCAGCAGAAGGGATAGTCGTGCTCAAACTTCGGCGCATCGAACAGCTGTCCGCGGCTGTCGAGATCGACCAGCACCTTAGGGTCGGCGTCCTTAACGAACAGACCGGCAAAGGGGGTGTCCTCGGTCATGTGCCCTGCGCCGTCGACGAGCTGCACGAAGGGCAGATCGTACTTACGGCCGACCTGCGCGTCATCCTCGCCGAACGCAGGGGCGATGTGCACGATACCCGTACCGTCGGTCATCGTGACGTAGTCGTCACAGGTGACGAAGAAGCCCTGCTTCTTCTGCTTGTCGGCGAGCTTCTTCGCGCAGTCAAACAGCGGCTCGTACGCCTTGTGCTCGAGATCGCGACCAATGTAGGTCTCCAGCACCTCGTAGGCGGGAGCGCCTTCGGACCCGAGTCCGCCGAGCACACGATCGAGCAGCGCCTCGGCCATATAGTAGGTGTGACCGTCGGCGGCCTTCACCTTACAGTAGGTCTGTCGGGGATTGACGCACAGCGCCACGTTGGACGGCAAAGTCCACGGAGTGGTCGTCCATGCGAGGAACCAGGCGTCCTCGCCCACGACCTTAAAGCGCACAATGGCGCTACGCTCCTTAACGGACTTATAGCCCTGCGCGACCTCGTGGCTGGACAGCGGCGTGCCGCAGCGCGGGCAGTAGGGCACGATCTTGAAGCCCTTGTACAGCAGTCCCTTGTCCCAGATCTGCTTGAGCGCCCACCACTCCGACTCGATGAAGTTGTTGTGATAGGTCACGTAAGGGTCATCCATATCCGCCCAGAAGCCAACGATACCGGAGAATTCCTCCCACATCCCCTTATACTTCCAGACGCTCTCTTTACACTTTTGAATGAACGGCTCGAGTCCATATTCCTCGATCTGCTCCTTGCCGTCGAGACCAAGCAGTTTTTCCACTTCCAGTTCGACCGGCAGACCGTGGGTATCCCAGCCCGCCTTACGCGGCACCATCGCGCCCTTCATCGTGCGGTAACGCGGGATCATATCCTTGATAACGCGGGTGAGCACGTGACCGATGTGCGGCTTACCGTTCGCCGTGGGGGGACCGTCGTAGAAGGTGTAGCTCGGGCAACCCTCGCGCTCCTCCATACTCTTACGGAACACGTCGTTATCCGTCCAGAACTGCAGCACCTCACGCTCACGCTGCACAAAGTCCATATTGGTCGGTACCTTTTTGTACATCTCATTTCCTCCTAAAAAAGAAAAATCCCCCGCCCCGAAAAACAGGACGAAGGTTTAAACTTCGCTATACCACCCATTGTTCGCATACTATCATATGCCTTCCCGTTAACGTAGGAAACCCGTCCGCACTTACTGGGCATAGCCGTTCAGTCGGCGACTCCGGAGGGATATTCACGCATAGTACTCGACCGTCGGGCTTACACCGCCCCCGACTCGCTGAAGGGAGTTATCCGTGCGCTACTGTCTCCATCAATGTCTTTAACCTTAATTATGATACTCTATCAAGCGAAAATTGTCAAGCACAATTTCCCATAAAATGCGGCTTGCCACAGTCGTAGCAAGCCGCATACGCTTTATTCATTTGGAAAACACAGATCGGCATACGCCGCGATCAGCTCGACGGTGTTGTCGATGCCAGTCTTAAGGCTGTTGATGCTCAAATCGTAGGTGTCGGCATTCCCCCAACGGGTATTGGCATAGAAATTGTGATAGTTAGCGCGGCGCTTATCCGTCTTAACCATCAGATCCGCCGCCTTCTTCTCGCTGAGGTCGTGCTCTGCCATCAGGCGCTTCGCACGTGCGGAGGGATCAGCGCGCAGGAAGATCTTAACGACCTGCTCACGCTGGGACAGTGCATAGTCGGCACAGCGGCCGAGGATGATGCAACTCTCTCCCCGATCCGCCAGTTTTTGGATAGCGTCAAACTGCGCCAAAAACACCTTCTGGTGAATTGGCGTTTCGTACTGCACGCCGTCCATTCCGTAGTTTCCGACAGAGAGATAGTAAAGCAGACTGTTGGTCGGCACCTCGTCGTATGCATCAAAATTCTCCGGTGCGATGCCGCTGTTCTCCGCCGCCATACGCAGCAGTTCTTTATCATAGAACGGAATTCCCAACTTTTCCGCCAGCTTTTTGCCGATCTCGCGGCCGCCGCTGCCGCATTGTCTGCCGATAGTAATGATGGTGCCTTTTTTCATAGGATTGCCTCCTTGCAGGATGTTACTGAGGTTTAACCTCTTGTCACTACATCTATTATAACAAAAAAAGTTGAATTTGTACAGAGTTTTATTGCAAAATAAACAAACGTTTCGGTTGCGCTCAAACAACCAAAACTGTCAACTTTTCTTTGCGACAAATTTCCATTTCATAGGCAAAAAAATCCATTGTCACGATGGTACAAGCGGGATAAAATAATAATCGTAAAAGAGTGTCTAATTCTTAAGACTTCACCCTTTAAGGAGGAATTCCTATGAAAAAAATTGCTGTTTTGACGAGCGGTGGCGACGCCCCCGGTATGAACGCGGCTGTACGTGCCGTGGTGCGTACTGCTCTGCACGAGAATATGGAAGTCTACGGCGTTGTCCGTGGCTATAACGGCCTGATCAACGATGAGCTCATCCCGATGGATCTGCGCACCGTTTCCGATACCATCCATCGCGGTGGCACCGTACTGTTCACTGCCCGCAGCCCCGAATTCCGCACCGAAGAGGGTATACAGAAAGCGGTCGCCACCTGCCATCGCCGCGGCATTGAGGGCGTGGTCGTCATTGGCGGCGACGGCTCCTTCCGTGGTGCGCGCGATCTAACCGCGCACGGCATCCCCTGCGTCGGCATTCCCGCCACCATCGACAACGACATCTCCTGCTGCGAGGAGACCATCGGCTACGACACCGCGGCAAACACCGTCATTAATATGGTGGATAAGCTGCGCGACACCTCCCAATCCCATGACCGCTGCAGCGTCGTTGAGGTGATGGGCCGTCACGCCGGCTGGCTGGCGCTCACCACCGGCATCGCCGTCGGTGCGACCAGCATCCTCGTCCCCGAGGTCGAGTTTGATTTTCAGAAGGACATCGTCGATAAGATGAAGCTCACCGCCGCGACCGGCAAGCATCACTTCATCATTGTCGTTGCTGAGGGCGTCGGCCACGTCGACGAGCTCGCCAAGAAGATCGAGGAGGTAACCGGCGTTGAGAGCCGTGCCACCGTCCTCGGCCACGTACAGCGCGGCGGCTCCCCCTCCTCCCGCGACCGTAACCTCGCCAGCCATATGGCGAACTACGCCGTGCACCTGCTCGAAGAGGGCAAGAGCAACCGCGTCGTCGCAATTCGGAACAATAAGCTGCTCGACTTCGACATCACCGAGGCGCTGGAGATGAAAAAGCCCTTCGATATGGACATGTACCGTATGGCGAACGAAATCTCCATCTAAACAATATATGCCAAGCACTCCACAGCCTATACGGCCGTGGAGTGCTTTTTACTGTAAAAAACTGCCGCACAGCGTATGCTGCGCGGCAGTTTGCCGTTTATCAGAACAATCCCGTAATCTTGCCGTCCTCATCGACGTCGATGCGTTCGGCGGCGGGAGACTTCGGCAGACCGGGCATCGTGAGAATGTCACCCGTCAGCACGACGATAAAGCCCGCACCGGCGGAAATCTTGACATTCTTCACCGTTACCGTGAAATGCTCAGGCGCGCCGAGCTTGGTCGGGTCATCGGAGAAGCTATACTGCGTCTTCGCAACACACACCGGGCAATTATCAAAGCCAAGCGCGGTCAGCTGCGCGATCTGCTTCTTCGCCGCGGGCAGGATGGCAATACCATCGCCGCCGTAGACCTTCTTGACGATCGCCTCGATCTTATCTTCGATCGAGCCGTCGAGTTCATAAGAGAAGGTAAAGTCACCCTTCTCCTCCTCGCACAGGCGCACGACCTCACGGGCGAGGTCCTCGCCGCCCTTGCCGCCCTCAGCCCACACGGTGGACAGCACGGTGTTGACGCCGAGCTCCTGACACTTCGCGATGATAAAGTCGATCTCGTTGTCGGTATCGGTCGGGAAACGGTTGACAGCAACAACGCAAGGCAGCTTATACACGTTCTTGATGTTTGCAACGTGGCGCAGCAGGTTCGGGATGCCGCGCTCGAGCGCACCGAGATCCTCGGTGTTCAATTCGGTCTTGGCAAGACCACCGTGCATCTTGAGCGCACGCACGGTCGCAACAACCACCACCGCGTCAGGGGTGAGCCCCGCCATACGGCACTTGATGTCAAGGAACTTCTCTGCACCAAGGTCAGCACCGAAGCCAGCCTCGGTGATGGCGTAGTCGCCCATCTTGAGCGCAAGCTTAGTGGCCATAACGGAGTTGCAGCCGTGCGCGATGTTTGCAAACGGGCCGCCGTGCACGAATGCAGGCGTACCCTCGAGGGTCTGCACGAGGTTCGGTTTGATCGCATCCTTGAGCAGCGCGGTCATCGCGCCGACTGCCTTGAGGTCACCCGCGGTGACGGGCTTGTCATCATACGTATAGCCGACAATGATACGGGACAGACGCTCCTTGAGGTCGGTAATCGAGTTGGACAGGCAGAACACCGCCATGATCTCGCTCGCCACGGTAATGTCAAAGCCGTCCTCGCGCGGCACGCCGTTCGCCTTGCCGCCCATACCATTGACAATAAAGCGCAACTGACGGTCGTTCATATCGACGCAACGCTTCCAAGTGATTTTACGCACGTCGATACCGAGAGCGTTGCCCTGCTGAATGTGGTTATCCAGCATCGCCGCGAGCAGGTTATTTGCCGCGCCGATGGCGTGGAAGTCGCCCGTGAAATGCAGATTAATATCCTCCATCGGCACGACCTGGGCATAACCGCCGCCTGCTGCACCGCCTTTGACACCAAACACGGGGCCGAGTGACGGCTCGCGCAGAGCCACCGTCACGTCCTTACCGATACGACGCAGACCGTCTGCCAGACCAATGGTAGTGGTGGTCTTACCCTCACCTGCAGGCGTCGGGGTAATCGCCGTTACCAACACGAGCTTGCCATCGGGACGGTCGGTCTCTTTGAGCAGCGCCGGATCGATCTTCGCCTTATACTTGCCGTACTGCTCGATGTATTTCTCATCCACGTGCGCGGACTTGGCAATCTCGGTGATGGGCTGCATCTGACAGCTCTGGGCAATTTCGATATCGGATAAATACGCCATGGTTATCACTCCTTATTTGAAATAGCGGACCGCCGCTTCGAACATACGAATATCGTACTCGCCGGGGACGTTCTTGTACAGACCGTCGCCGATACGCTCGCTGTGACCCATCTTACCGAAGACACGACCGTCGGGCGAGGTGATGCCCTCAATGGCGTACAGCGAGCCGTTGGGATTAAAGTCGATGTTGGCGGTGGCGTTACCGTCCAGATCCACGTACTGGGTGGCGATCTGCCCGTTCTCGGCGAGCTTGAGCGCCAATTCGGGGCTGGCAAGGAACTTACCCTCGCCGTGGGAGATCGGCACGTTCACCACGTCACCGACGTTCATCAGGCTCAGCCACGGCGACTTAGTCGACGCGATGCGGGTGTGTACGATGCGGCTCTGGTGACGAGCGATGTTATTAAAGGTCAGGGTCGGGCAGTTTTCATCCGTATCGATGATCTTGCCGTACGGTACCAGACCCAACTTGATGAGCGTCTGGAAGCCGTTGCAGATACCGCACATCAGACCGTCACGGTTGTCCAGCAGATCGGTAACCGCCTCTTTGACCGCCGCATTGCGGAAGAAAGCGGTGATGAACTTCGCCGAGCCGTCGGGCTCGTCGCCGCCGGAGAAACCGCCGGGGATGAAGATCATCTGCGCATCCTTCACCTTATCGGAGAAGGCAGCCACGCTGTCCGCCACCGCGTCCGCGGTGAGGTTGCGGATGACAAAGATCTCGGCATCCGCGCCCGCACGCTCTACCGCGCGGGCGGAATCGTATTCGCAGTTCGTACCCGGGAACACGGGGATGAGCACGCGGGGCTTCGCCACCTTAATGGCGGGCGCGAGCGCACACTTGCCCTCGTACGAGAAGGTGGGAATGGCGTCGGTATCTTCTTTCGCCTTGGTGGGATAGACGTCCTCGAGCGTTGCGGCGTTGAGCGCGTACAGCTCGTCGATGGTCGCGCTGTCGCCCTCGAGCGTAATGACACCGTCGTCGGTGGTAACACCCAGCTTGAGAACGCCGTCCAAATTGACCTCTTCAGTCAGCTCCGCCACGATAAAGTCATAGAACGGCAGATGCCAATCATCCCCCAGCTTCGCCTCAGAGGCAAAGCCAACGTGGTTGCCAAAGGACATCTTCATCACGGCTTCACCGATGCCGTTCTCCACCGCCCAAGCGGCCTTAACCTTACCCTGCTCGCACAGCGCGTGGAAAGACTCCCACGCCGCTTTCACGCTGTCAGCAGAGTCGTCAGCAGGACCGAACACGTAGACGGGATGACCCGCCTGTTTGAATTCGGGGGTGATAACGTCGTTCTTGTTGATGGGGGCGATTGCGAAGGAGATCACGGTCGGCGGCACGTCCTTATCGAGGAAGGTGCCGGACATCGAGTCCTTACCGCCGATAGCGGCGGCGCCAAGCTCGAGCTGCGCATCCAATGCACCCAGCAGCGCGGCGAAGGGCTTACCCCAACGGGCAGGCTCGTTTTTCAGCTTCTCAAAGAACTCCTGCAGCGTCAGGTACGCGAGCTTATAATCACAGCCCGCGGCGACCAGCTTCGCCACAGAGGAATAGACAGCGGCGTGTGCACCGGTGTAGGGATCGACCGACAGCGTATCGGGATCGCAGCCCCAGCTGAACACGCTTGCCTGATCGGTTTGCTCACCCGGCAGGGTCGGCAGCACGGCCGCCATCGACTGTGCGGGGGTGAGCTGACGCTTGCCGCCGAAGGGCACCGTTACACTGCCTGCGCCGATGGTAGAGTCAAAACGCTCCACCAAGCCACGACGATCCGCCGTTTTAAGATCGGATGCCATCTCACGCAGAGAGCCGTAGAGCGGCTTAGCAAGCGCAGACAGATCCTTTTCGACAACCTCAATGGCCGCGTGCTTAACCGCGCCGTTGGTGTCGAGGAACGCACGGGACAGGTCAGCGATGGTCTGCCCCTTCCAGCTCATCACCATACGCGCTTCCTCGGTCACCACCGCGACGCGGTAGGCCTCGAGGTTTTCCTGCTCGGCAAACGCGATAAAGCGGTCAGCATCCTCAGCGGCGACCACCACCGCCATACGCTCCTGCGATTCGGAGATGGCGATCTCGGTGCCGTCCAGGCCGTCGTATTTCTTACGCACCGCGTCGAGGTCGATGCGCAGGCCGGGGGCGAGCTCACCGATGGCAACCGACACGCCGCCCGCACCGAAGTCGTTACAACGCTTGATGAGACGCGTAACCTCAGGGTTGCGGAATAAGCGCTGGATCTTGCGCTCCTCGGGCGCATTACCCTTCTGCACCTCGGAAGCCATCGTAGTCAGGGATTTCATATTATGGCTCTTGGAGGAGCCGGTCGCGCCGCCGATGCCGTCGCGGCCGGTACGGCCGCCGAGCAGCACCACCACGTCGCCCGCAGCGGGGCGCTCGCGGCGCACGTTGTACGCGGGAGCGGCGGCCACAACCGCACCGCACTCCAGACGTTTCGCGACGTAACCCTCGTGGTACATCTCCGCCACGTGTCCCGTCGCCAGACCGATCTGGTTACCGTAAGAGGAATAGCCCGCCGCCGCCGTCTGGCAGATCTTGCGCTGGGGCAGCTTGCCGGGCAGAGTCTCGGCCATCGTCTTGCGAGGATCGCCCGCGCCGGTGACGCGCATCGCCTGATGCACGTAGGCACGACCCGACAGCGGATCGCGGATACAACCACCAATACAGGTCGCCGCGCCACCGAAGGGCTCGATCTCGGTCGGGTGGTTGTGGGTCTCGTTCTTAAACATCAACAGCCAATCCTGCTCCTCGCCGTTGACGGTTGCCGTCAAGCGAATAGAGCACGCATTGATCTCTTCGGATTCATCAAGCTCGGGGGTCAGCCCGCGCTTTTTGAGCACCTTGGTGGCGATGGTCGCGATGTCCATCAAGGTCTGGGGACGCGCCGCCGCCTTTTCCTCACCGTAGACCTCTACACGAGCGGCTAAATACCGCTCGTACGCTTCCTGCACGGCAGGATCGTCGATACGCACGTTCTCAAAATGGGTGGAGAAAGTGGTGTGACGGCAGTGGTCGGACCAGTAGGTGTCCACCACACGAATCTCGGTGATGGTCGGGTCGCGGCCCTCCTCATCACGGAAATAGCCCTGCAGGAACTTGAGGTCGTCAAGATCCATCGCAAGTCCCAGCGTATCCAGCAGTTCGGACAGAGCAGCCTCGTCCATCGCGACAAAGCCCGTGACGGTCGCCACCGCACTCGGCAGGGCGTACTCCGTCGCGAGGGTCTCGGGCTTGTCAAAGCCTGCCTCGCGCGCTTCCACGGGGTTGATGACGTATTTCTTAATTTCCGCGACCTGCGCGTCGGTCAGCGCGCCGTAAAGCGCGTACACCTTTGCGGTGCGGATGAGCGGGCGCTCGCCCTGCGAGATGATCTGGATGCACTGCGCCGCGGAATCCGCGCGCTGGTCGAACTGACCGGGCAGATATTCCACCGCAAACGCGATCGCATCGCCGAGGTCGAGCTCGTCGTAGACGAGGTCGAGCTGAGGCTCGGAGAACACCGTGCCTTTCGCGTAGTCGAACAGCTCCTCGGCGATATTCTCTGCGTCATAACGGTTAATCACCCGCACGTCCTCGAGTGCGGTGATGCCCAGAAGCGTACGGGCATCGGATAAAAGCGCCTTCGCCTCATTGGCGAGTTCCTGCTTCTTTTCGACAAATACTCTGTAAACCATCGTTATCTTACCCTTTCGCTTTTAATGCCTTTGCGCCGATATCGCGGCGATAATATGCGTTATCAAACTGCACCTGTGCGGTCAGACCGTACGCCTTGTCGATCGCGTCAGCGAGGGTGGCGGCGGTTGCCGTCACACCGAGCACGCGTCCGCCACTGGTGCAGAGGGTCTCCCCTTTCAGTTCTGCTCCCGCCACATACACGTGGGGCGCAACCGCAGCGGGGATGGAAATCTCAAAGCCCTTGTCATACGCCTGCGGGTAGCCCTTAGACGCCATAATGACACAGCAGGCACTACCGTCGCTAAACTTAACAGGCGTCTCCGCGAGAGTGCCGTTGGTGGTTGCCTGCATCACGGTGAGCAGATCGCTCTCGAGCAGCGGCAGCACCACCTGCGTCTCGGGATCGCCGAATCGGCAGTTGTATTCAATGACCTTCGGGCCCTTGTCAGTGAGCATCAACCCGAAATACAGGCAACCCTTGAAGGTTCTGCCCTCGGCGTTCATCGCTTCGATCGTCGGCAGGAAGATGGAGTTCATACACTCCTCGGCGATCGCGTCGGTGTAGTAGGGGTTGGGCGCGACGGTGCCCATACCGCCGGTATTGAGCCCCGTATCGTTGTCCCCCGCCCGCTTGTGATCCATTGAGGACACCATCGGGATGACGACCTTGCCGTCGGTAAAGGACAGCACCGATACCTCGGGACCGGTGAGGAATTCCTCCACCACCACGTGGTCGCCGCTCGCGCCGAACTGCTTATCCTGCATCATCGAGACGACCGCCGCCTTCGCTTCCTCGCGGGTCATCGCGATGATGACACCCTTGCCGAGTGCGAGACCGTCCGCCTTGATGACCGTCGGGATGGGCGCGGTCTCCAGATAGGCAAGCGCCTTATCGCAGTCGTCGAACACCTCGTAGGCGGCTGTCGGAATGCCGTATTTCTTCATCAAGTTTTTGGAGAACACCTTACTGCCCTCAATGATGGCAGCATTGGCGTGCGGGCCAAAGCAAGGGATGCCCTTCTCCTCCAGCGCATCGACACAACCGAGTACCAGCGGATCGTCGGGAGCGACAACGGCGTAGTCGATGCCATTCTCTACGGCGAACGCAGTAATCTTGTCGATCTCCTTTGCGCCGATGGCAACACAGGTCGCGTCCTGCGCGATGCCGCCGTTACCGGGGAGCGCGAAGATCTGCTCGACCTGCGGATTTTCTTTGATTTTCTTGATGATGGCGTGCTCACGCCCGCCACCGCCGACAACCAGTATTTTCATCCTCTAGCCTCCTATGTGGGGGTTGAAATTTGTTTTTATCAGCCGTAGATCGGGAACTTCGCGCACAGCGCCTGCACCTCGGCAGACACCCGCTCCTTGTTGCCCTCGAAATCGGTGATGATATCCTTGATCCAGCCGGCGATGAGCTTCATCTCCGACTCCTTGAAGCCGCGGGTGGTCACAGCGGGGGTGCCGATGCGCACGCCGCTGGTGACGAACGGGCTCTGGGGATCGTTCGGGATGGTGTTCTTGTTCGCGGTGATGTGCACCTCGTCGAGATAGTGCTCGAGCTCCTTACCCGTCAGGCCCGTATCGCGCAGATCGAGCAGCATCAGGTGGTTGTCCGTGCCGTTCGATACAATGCGAATGCCCTGCTCCTTGAGCGCTTCGCACAGCGCCGCGGCGTTCTTCGCCACCTGCTGCTGATACTCTTTGAATTCCTCGGTCAGCGCTTCGCCGAGCGCCACCGCCTTGGCGGCGATGATGTGCATCAGCGGACCGCCCTGCGTGCCGGGGAACACCGCCTTATCGATTAGCTTTGCGAGCGCCTCGCGGCAGAGGATCAGACCGCCGCGCGGACCGCGCAGGGTCTTGTGCGTCGTGGTGGTGACCACATCGGCATACGGCACGGGCGAGGGATGCACGCCCGCGGCGACCAGACCCGCGATGTGCGCCATATCCACCATCAGATACGCACCGACCTCGTCGGCGATCTCACGGCAGCGAGCGAAATCGATCGTACGGGAATAGGCGCTCGCACCCACGACGATGAGCTTCGGCTTGCACTCGAGCGCGATCTTACGCATCTCATCGTAGTCGATCATCTCAGTGTCGTCGTTGACACCGTAAGGAACGATATTAAAATATTTACCCGAAATGTTTACGGGCGAGCCGTGGGACAGGTGACCGCCCTGCTGGAGATTCATCCCCATCACGGTGTCGCCGGGATTGAGCAGAGCGAAGAACACCGCGAGGTTGGCGTTTGCACCGCTGTGGGGCTGGACGTTCGCGTGCTCCGCGCCGAACAGCGCCTTCGCACGCTCACGGGCGATATCCTCGACGATGTCAACACACTGGCAACCGCCGTAGTAGCGCTTGCCGGGGTAGCCCTCGGCATATTTGTTGGTGAGCACGCCGCCCGCGGCAAGCAGCACCGCCTTGGAGACGATATTCTCGGAGGCAATCAGCTCAATATTATGCTGCTGACGCTCAAGCTCGAGGTTGCAGGCATCCGCCACGGCGAGGTCGTAGTTTTTCAGCTCGTCAAAAAAGTTCATATCCGTATCTCCTTATTAGTGATGGAACAGACGCATACCGGTAAACGCCATCGCCATACCGTACTTATTGCAGCA
>CAJGCA010000049.1 GCA_904501705.1 Clostridiaceae bacterium
CCGCAGGCGCCGCACGCAAGGACTTCTATGAGCGGCGGGTGTCCGCCCAGCTCGACGAGGTGATGGAATCCCGTCAGGTATACGTGACCCACGCGGGCGCGACCAACCGTCTGCAGCCCGTCGAGGCGGTCAATCGCTTTGCGGCGGTCGCCGCCCCCATCATTGCCGCGGGGGATATCACAGGGGTCGTGTGCCTGCTGCAACCCGAGTCGGGCACTATTCCCTCCGAGGGGGACGTGCGCCTCGCGCAGGTTGCTGCCGCCTTCCTCGGCAAGCAGATGGAAGAATAAAAAGCAAAAAAACAACAGCCGACCGACGGTCGGCTGTTGCTTTTTTGTGATTAGTTAAGTCCCTGTGCGCCGACTTGGGCAAACAGGCGAGCGACCGCGAGACGCAGCGGCGCGTTCTCGGGCTGTGCCAGTTCGGGGTCGGCTTCAAGGCGGTTTGCCGCGCTCATCTGCGCGAGCTGAACAAGCGGCATATCCGCCATCAGGTCGGCGATGTGCAGATTCGGTAAGCCGTGCTGGCGGCTGCCGAAGAAATCGCCGGGGCCACGCATCTTGAGGTCCTCATCCGCGATGCGGAAACCATCGGTCGTCGCGCACATCACCTGCAGACGGCGGCGCGTTTCCTCGCCGCTGTGGTCGGAGATGAGAATGCATGTGGACAGATACTGTCCGCGCCCGACACGGCCGCGCAGCTGGTGCAGCTGCGCCAGCCCAAACCGCTCGGCATTCTCCACCACGAGGATGACCGCATTCGGCACATCCACACCCACCTCAATGACCGTGGTGGACACCAACAGTTGAATTTCCCCTGCCGCGAACGCCGCCATCGTGCGCTCCTTTTCCGACGGTTTCATCCGCCCGTGCAGCAGTCCCAATTGGTAGCCGCTAAACGGCCCTGCCTGCAATTTTTCAAACAACTCGGTGGCGGCGGTGAGGTCGCTCGGCTCCTCGCCCTCCTCCACCAAGGGACAGACGATATACCCCTGCCGTCCCTCATCAAGATGGCGGCGAACGTAGCCGTAGGCGCGCTCCCGCTTCTGCGACGAAATAGCAAACGTCTGGATCGGCTGACGCCCCGGCGGCAGCTCATCCAGCACCGACACATCGAGGTCGCCGTACAGAATCAGCGCGAGGGTGCGCGGAATCGGAGTCGCAGACATCACGAGCATATGCGGGTTGACGCCCTTCGCGGCGAGCGCGGCACGCTGACCAACGCCAAAGCGGTGTTGTTCGTCGGTGATGACCAGACCCAACCGCGCAAAATGCACGTGCTCTCCGATGAGCGCGTGGGTGCCGACAAGCAGGTCGATCTCCCCCGCCGCGAGCGCGGCGAGCAAGGCTTGCCGTTTTGAGGCGGTGACAGAGCCGGTGAGCAGCGCGATACGCACGCGGTCGCCGAAAAGCTTATGCAGGGTCTCGGCGTGCTGTTCGGCGAGAATCTCGGTCGGTGCCATCATCGCCGCCTGCCAGCCATTACGAATGACGGTATAGGCAACGCCCGCAGCGACCGCGGTCTTGCCGCTGCCGACGTCCCCCTGCACGAGGCGGGACATTGGGCGCTCGGCGCCAAGGTCGCGCACACACTCGGCGATTGCGCGGCTCTGCGCACCTGTAAGCGAAAACGGCAAATGCGCGGCGTATTGAGCCGTGTAGTCGGCGGTTATGCGCGCGCCCGTAATGCCGCGCGCACGGTTCTTCATCCGCAGAAGCCCGATCTGCAGCAAAAACAGCTCCTCAAACACCAGACGGCGGCGTGCGGCATCGAGCGAGGCGCTACTCGTCGGAAAATGCACCTCGCGCCACGCGGTAAGCTGATCACACAGCTCCATACGCTCGCGCAGATTGGGCGGCAGACAATCCGGCAGTGCGGCGCTCTCCACAAGCGCGAGAGCCTGACGCACGTTCGTCTCGATCATGCGGCTGGACAGCCCCTCTGTCTGCTTATAAATCGCGCGAATGCGTTCGCCCGTGCTCGCCGCCTCAACGAGCGGCGAACTCATCTCAAAATGCCGCCCGTTGCGCATAACGGTGCCGTACAGCAGCACCTCCTCGTCGCGGTGAATCTTCGCAGCGGCATAGCGGTTATTAAACAGCGTCACCTGAATGGAATTCTGCCCGTCGGACACGCGAAAGCGGTAGAGGGTCATCCCCTTACGCACGCGGTATTCCGACGGTGCGGCAACCACCCAACCCTTGACACAGCAAGGCTCATTCGGCATCGCGAGGCTGACCGGGGTGATCTTCGACCAGTCCTCATACGCGCGGGGGTAGTGCCGCAGCAGGTCGCCAACCGTGAAAATATCCAGTTTTTTGTACAATTCGGCGCGTTTGCTTCCTACGCCCTTGAGCTCGGATATCGAGCGGTCAAGCACCATCTCGGCACACCTCCTTTTTCTCTATTATAAAGCATTGTTGTAGCAGTTGCAAGCAAAAAACCATCCACCCATTTTGGGTGGATGGTTTTGATCGGTTTTAGTCGCCCATCGAGTAGTTGGGAGCTTCCTTAGTGATGTGGATGTCGTGGGGGTGGCTCTCCTTGAGACCCGCGCCCGTGATGCGGATGAACTGGCCCTTCTCCTGCAACTCGGAGATGGTCGCGCAGCCGCAGTAACCCATACCCGCGCGCAAGCCGCCCATCAGCTGATACACGGTGTCGCTCAGCGGCCCCTTGTAAGGCACGCGACCCTCGACTCCTTCGGGAACGAGCTTCTTATTATCCTGCTGGAAGTAGCGATCCTTCGAGCCCTTCGCCATCGCGCCAAGACTACCCATGCCGCGGTAGACCTTAAACTGACGGCCCTGATACAGCTCGGTGTCACCGGGGGACTCCTCACAGCCCGCAACCAGCGAGCCGACCATCACAACGTTCGCGCCCGCGGCAAGTGCCTTGACAACGTCGCCCGACAGCTTAATGCCGCCGTCGGCAATGACGGGGACACCGTACTTGGATGCCGCGCACGCCGCGTCATAGATCGCGGTGATCTGCGGCACGCCGATACCCGCGACCACGCGGGTGGTGCAGATGGAGCCGGGGCCAATACCGATCTTAACGGCGTCCGCGCCGGCGGCAATCAGCGCCTCAGTAGCGGAAGCGGTCGCAACGTTACCCGCAATGACCGAGATGTGCGGGAACGCGGTTTTGACCTTTTCGACTGCTTTGAGGATGCCCGTGCTGTGTCCGTGCGCGGAATCCAGCACCAGCACGTCGACCTGCGCCTCAACCAACGCAGATGCGCGATCCAGCACATCGGCGGTGGCGCCGATGGCGGCGGCGCACAGCAGGCGACCGCGCGCGTCACGCGCAGAGTTAGGATACTTCACGGACTTTTCGATGTCCTTGATGGTGATGAGTCCGCGCAGCATACCCGCGTTGTCGACCAGCGGGAGCTTCTCGATGCGGTGGCGGGAGAGGATCTCCTTCGCCTCCTCTAGCGTCGTGCCGACAGGACCGACGACGAGGTTGTCCTTTGTCATCACGTCGCCGATGCGACGGGAATAATCGGTGATA
Organism: Clostridiaceae bacterium; assembly: GCA_904501705.1. Classification (GTDB taxonomy): domain Bacteria; phylum Bacillota; class Clostridia; order Oscillospirales; family Acutalibacteraceae; genus UBA5905. The sequence goes on from CAJGCA010000049.1 coordinate 3,517, forward strand.
AAACGCATATCGCGGTTGGTCAGAATACCGACGAGTTTGCCGTCCACGCAGATCGGCACGCCCGAAATGCGGAATTTACCCATCAGCGCGTCCGCTTCCGCAACGGTGTGGTCGGGGGACAGCGAGAAGGGGTTGACGATAACGCCGTTCTCCGAACGCTTGACCATATCCACCTGATCGGCCTGCGCTTCGATGGACATGTTCTTGTGAATAACACCGATACCGCCCTCACGCGCGATAGCAATCGCCATCTGCGCCTCGGTGACCGTATCCATAGCAGCGGTCATCAGAGGGGTGTTGAGCGTCACGCTCTTCGTCAGCTGGGTGCGCACGCTGACATCCGCAGGCAGCACGTCCGACGCCGCCGGAATAAGCAGCACATCATCGAAGGTGAGACCTTCTTTTAAGAATTTTTCTCCCGCGTTCAGATTGACCATAGCGTTTCCTCCTTAATCTCTTCTGTCACAGTTTTTATATTTCCTTGTATTGTACCACGAAAACCGTCGTATGGCAAGTCCTAAATAAAAGAAAAATATGTAAAAAAACGGCATCATTCCGCATAGAATGATGCCGTTTTAAAAACTTTTCTTATATTTCTTTCCAAAAAATTTAGCCGCGAGGAATGCACCGCCCTTAACGGCCCAGTTGACCTTGGCGGTGTGCAGCATCGGAACGGTGGCGCAGTCGAGGGGATTGTTCTCCAGCCACACGTCAAACAGCAATTCGCTCACGCGCCCGAAAAAGCGCGCGTGAAACGACGGATATTGGCAGGTGTTCGTGCGCTTTTCCAGCTCGAACAAAATGTCAAACAGCCACGTGCAATAGGCGTCGAGATGATCCCTCCGCAGAATGAACATATTGAACATATGCGCGCTCGTGCGCGTTTTCAACCGTTCAAAGGCCGGGGTGTAGGACGGATATTTCTCCGCAATAATCTCGCCGGCAATATCCAGCGGCTCGATATAGCTCGTGTGCTTATAGTGGGAATACAGACTTTCGATCACATAGCGACGCGGGTTGGGCAGGATGCCGTCGCGTCCCTCCAGCAGCTTCTCCGCCTGCGCGTAGTTCAACACGTTTTTGAGCGGATCCTTGCCGCGGCGCGTACGCAGGGCAAAATAGCGGCGATAGTGAACCAGACCGACATACTCATCAGGCAGATTTTTCCACGCCCAATACAGCCCTGTCAGTTCACAGAAGGTCGCATTCTTTTCCGAGATGTGATCGCCGGTGTTATCCCCGACATACGGCAACGGCGATGCGATCTGCGCGCCGACGTGCAGCGGCAGGTACAGCTCATCCGTCGGCAACTCACTCTCGATATGCGCCGCTATGATGACCTTAACGCTCATCCAATCGTCCTTTCTGATAATGCCAAGGCGGCCTCGACCACCTTATCCATATCGTAATACTTATAATGCCCCAGACGGCCGCCGAATATTACAGACGATTCACGTTCGGCGAGGGCACGATAACGCTCATAGAGAGCCTGGTTCTTTTCGTCGTTCACGGGATAGTACGGGCGCATCCCACGCGACCAGTCCGCGGGGTACTCGCGGGTGATGACCGTCTTATCCTGCTTGCCGAAATCAAAATGCTTATGCTCGATCATGCGGGTGAACGGGGTCTCGCTGTCGGTGAAATTCATCACCGCCACGCCCTGATGGTCGGGGGTGTCCAGCACCTCGCTCTCGAAGCGCAGGCTGCGGTATTCCAGCGCACCGAAGCAGTAGCCGTAATACTCGTCGATGCAGCCCGTATATAGTACGCGGTCGGCGAGCCCGTCGAGCTCCTCCTTGTTGGCAAGGTAGTCCATCCCGAGCCACACGGTCGCGCCGTCGAGCAGACGCTCGACCAGCTTCGTGTACCCTTCGACGGGAATACCCTGATATCGGTCGTTGAAGTAATTGTTGTCGAACGTGTAGCGCACGGGCAATCGCTTGATGATGAAGCTCGGCAGTTCCTTACAAGCGCGGCCCCACTGCTTTTCGGTGTAACCCTTGACCAGTTTTTCGTAAATATCGGTGCCGACAAGCGAGATCGCCTGCTCCTCGAGATTGCGCGGCTCCCCCACCACGGCGGCGCGCTGACGCGCGATAACCGCCCGTGCCTGCTCGGGAGTGGTCACACCCCACATCTCATAAAATGTATGCATATTGAAGGGCAGATTATACAACTCTCCCTTAAAATTTGCGATAGGGGTGTTGATAAAATGGTTAAACTCGGCAAAGCGCCCCATGTAATCCCACACCGCCTTATTCGAGGTGTGGAAGATATGCGCGCCGTACTTATGCACATGAATGCCTTCAATCTCTTGCGTATAGATGTTACCCGCGATATGATCACTCTTATCCACCACAAGGCAGCTCTTGCCCGCATCCATCGCCTGCCGCGCAAACACCGCGCCGAACAAGCCCGCGCCGACAATCAGGTAATCATATCGCATAACGTAACTCCTCTCGAAAAGATCAGCCCGCGCCGTCACCCGACAGCACGGCGGGAATGGTCATAAAAATGATCTTAATATCCGTCCAGAGGCTGCGCTCGCGAATATACTTCAGATCCAGCTCAACCCATTCCTCAAAGTTGATGTTGTTGCGGCCGCTGCACTGCCAGTAGCAGGTCAGACCCTGCTTGACGAGCAGGCGCTGACGCTGATAGTCGGTGTACTGCGCAACCTCAGATACCAGCGGCGGGCGCGGGCCGACGATTGCCATATCGCCGATGAATATGTTGATAAGCTGTGGCAGTTCGTCAAGGCTGGTGCGGCGGATAAAACGCCCGACCTTGGTGATACGGGGGTCGTTCTTGATCTTGAAGGCGGGGCCGTCCATCTCGTTGAACGCTGCGAGCTTGGCGAGCATCTCGGGCGAGTCGGCGTTGATGCACATGCTGCGGAATTTGTAAATACGGAAGAGCTTGCCGTCCTTGCCGATGCGCTCCTGCGAATAGAACGCAGGGCCACCGTCGCTGCGCACCGCGATCGCAATGATCAGAAATACCGGTGACAACACTAACAGCGCCAGACCGGAACAGACGATGTCCATCGCCCGCTTAAAAAACTCGTAGATCGGCTTTTTTTCAACTGTCATAGCAGAATACCTCACTTTTTAATCCTGTATATCCGAGTAGATTATTCGCCCGTGTTGCCGCCATCACCGTTGCCTTCGGCGGCGTCGGCAGCAGTCGTTGTGGTGGCCTCTCCGTCGACGGTTTCACTCGACGACGAGGTCGACCCTTCCGTTTCGGTGTCGGTCGAGGTTGTTGCATCCGCATCCTGCGACGCCGAAGGGTCGGTATCCGTCGACGTAGTCGAGCTGTCCGAGGACGGTTCGGTTGTGGATTCTGTATCCAGTGCAGAAGTCGTGGTGGTCGTCGTACTACCCGTCGTGGTGGTCGTCGTGCTACCCGTCGTCGTGCTACCTGCCGTGCTACCCGTCGTGTTAGCGGACGTGTAGACTGTGGGCACGCGGCTCTTCGAGGTCGTGCCTAAGGTCTGCGCGCCCTCCTCGTAAATGAAGTTGTGCAAAACCTGTGTGGCGAGGTCCATATCGTAATGCCAGACCCAGCCGTGTCCGTCGTGCCAGTCGCCGCCCTGCGCCTTGCATTCCTTGGACGGCAGACCAAACTGCTCGAAGGTTGGCGAGGAAGTCAGCGCCCACCGCGCAATGCTCATCAGTTCGCTGTTGGACAGCGTGGTGTGCATCATCTCCAATGACTGGCTGATAAGCGAGGGGAATTTGGTCAGCGGCATATCCTTAACCTCGGCGAACATCGCCTCGAGCACTTCCTTCTGACGGTTGCCGCGGTCGATATCCGAGCCGGTGTAACGGTTACGGGAATACGCAAGCGCCTGTGCGCCGTTGAGTCGCACGTAGCCCGCCGTCGCGTTGACATAACCGAGATGGCGCAGACTCGGGCCGTAATAGTTGTTCATAATATTCAGCTCCGCCGGCGACACATCGATCATCACACCGCCGACGAGGTCAACGAGCTTCGCGAACTCATAGAAGTTCACGTACGCGTAATCGGCGATATTCATCCCGAAGTTCTGGTTGATCGTCTTGACCGCCAACTTCGCCTTGCCGTAGGACCACGCGTGGGTGATCTTGCTCTGCCCATGGCCCTCGATCTTCACGAGCGAGTCGCGCGCAATGCTGGTGAGCTTAATTTTATTATGCACACGGTCAATCGTCAAAATGATCATTGCGTCCGAGCGACCGGAGTCGTCGTCCGCGCGCGTATCAAGTCCGAACAGTGCGATGTTCTGCACGTCCTTAGAATCGGGTAGATCGGAGTTAATACCGATATCCCCTTCGCTAAGCTCGCTCTCGCGCTGGATCTTGCCCAGCCAACCGCTAATCAGCGTTACCGCGGTCACGATGAGCGCCAGCAACACCGCACCGGCGGAAATGCCGATGGCGAGAAACATCTTTTTCTGCTTTTCGGTCAGCTTTTTGCGCTTGGTCGCGCCCTTAGCGCTCAGATGTACCTGCGCGGGGGCTTTTTCGGCCGTTTTTTTCGTCTTCTTTTTTTCGTCGGTCTTTTCCGCGTCCTGAGAAGCACCGCACCAAGGACATACTGCTTGATCTTTGCGGATGCGTTTTCCGCAATTCGGACAGCACATAGGTGAATTCCTCTTTTCTTTCAACTCATTGTCGACAATGCGACAAAGACAGTTTTACTTTTCCTCATAAACACAAAAATACTCGCGTGTACAACAAAAGGGCATAAATCGACATTGTACAGTCGCATTATAGCACACAGGGGGTGCTTTGGCAATCCTTTTTTGCCGTACGCAGTCAATCGTTACAGTTTTGTAACGATTTTCACAAGACGAACAAAAGCCAAAAAAGCGGGAAATCCCCTCGGGGATTTCCCGCTTTTTACGGCTCCTCAATTGTTGGCGCAGTCAGATCGACCCCGCGAAACAGGTTCCACGGAAAGCTGTCGGGCGGCGGACAGGACTCGTCCACCGAAGCCGCCGTCAACGGGTGACGAAACGCCAGATGATACGACCAAAGCCCGAGACCGCTGAGCTTTTGAGCGGGGACACCACCGTACTTCTCATCCCCGAGCAGCGGCAGCCGCCGCGAGGAGAACTGCACACGGATCTGATGAGTACGCCCCGTGTGCAGGCGCACCTTGACGAGGCTCAGCGGCACGCCGTCCTGTTGCACCGTCGCGAGCACGCGATAGGAGAGTGACGCATCCTTCGCGCCGCGCGTGTTGGGGGCGACGACGCGGGACTTGCACCGCGCGGAGTCTTTGAACAGCCAATCCTCCCACGTCCCCGCGGGCTGTGTCGGCACACCGCACACCACCGCGAGATATTCCTTAACGATGCGGTGTCCCGCCATCTGCTTATACAGCCCCGGGGTCGCCTTGCCGCTCTTGGAATACACCATCACCCCGCCGACCGGCTGGTCGAGGCGGTGGATGACATCGATACGGTAGGCGCGTGTCTGCTTTTTGAGCAGATCGGGCATATTGCGTCGCTTGCCCGGCTCGGGCGCGGACAGCACCCCGACGGGCTTGACGCACACCACAAGGGATTTATCTTCATATAGTACAGGGATCATAGATGGTGCTTCCTTTGTCATTTGATGCTTTTACTATACCAAATTCCCGATAATATTGCAAGCCGTGCTTGACAAAGTCGCGGGTTTGTGGTACTGTAACTCTTGTAAAAAGACGGTGACGGAGAGAAGTACCGCAGCGTGAGCACCCACAGCGAGTCGGGGACGGTGTAAGCCCGACGGAAACGCCCCTGCGCGAATAACACTCCCGAGTCGCAACCTGAACCCCAGTACCTGGTACGTTATGGGCAGTAGGCGCGCCGTGTGTCCGCGTTAAGGACGACGCTTTGTCAGAAGCTGGAGAGGTCTGCCGACAAACGGCGGGCAATTTAGGTGGCACCGCGAACAGTGAGCTGTTCGTCCTAAGAGATTGGGACGAATGGCTTTTTTTGTTTGTCATATACTAATTACTAACCGAAAAGGAGAAATACACGATGAAACACACCGACATTCAAGTTCTGCGCTCCGACGCGTCCTATATCGGCACCGAGGTGACCGTGTGCGGTTGGGTGCGCACCTCCCGCGACTCCAAGAACGTGGCGTTCCTCGAGCTCAACGACGGCACCTCGCTCAAGCACCTGCAGATCGTGCTCGACAAGGAGACGATGCCCGATGTGAGCGCTTATATGCCGATCGGCACCTCTCTCAAGGTCGTCGGCACGCTGGTCGCCAGCGAGCGAAACGTGGTTGAGATCAACGCCAAAGAAGTGACGGTGCTCGGCGTGTGCCCCGGCGAATACCCCCTGCAGAAGAAGCGCCACACGCTGGAGTTTTTGCGCACCATCCCCCATCTGCGCGTGCGCACCAACACTTTTAACGCCATCTTCCGCGTGCGCAGCGTGATGGCGAGCGCCATCCACCGCTATTTTCAGGAACGTAACTACGTCTACGTCAACACCCCGCTGATCACTGCGAGCGACTGCGAGGGTGCGGGCGAGATGTTCAAGGTCACCACCATCGGCTATTCCGAGGACTACAAGAACGCCGAGGAATACTACGCCGCCGACTTCTTCGGCAAGCGCGCGGGGCTGAGCGTCTCCGGTCAGCTCGAGGGCGAGATGGCCGCAACCGCATTCGGTAAGATCTACACCTTCGGCCCGTCCTTCCGCGCTGAGAACAGCAACACCCCCCGCCACGTCGCGGAGTTCTGGCACGTCGAGCCCGAGGTCGCGTTCGCGGAGCTTGACGACATTATCGAGATCGCCGAAGAGATGATCAAGTATATCATCTCCGCCGTGATGGAGGAATGCCCCGAGGAGCTCGAGTTCTTCGAGAAATTCTTCGAGGCGGGTCTGCGCGATAAGCTGACGAGCGTGGTTGAGAACGAATTTAAGGTGCTCGACTACACCGAAGCCATCGAGATCCTCGAAAAGGCGGACGTCGACTTTAAATACCCCGTCAGCTGGGGCTGCGACCTGCAGACCGAGCACGAGCGCTACATCACCGAGCAGGTGTTCAAAAAGCCCGTGTTTGTGACCAACTACCCGAAGGATATCAAATCCTTCTATATGAAGCAGAACCCCGACGGCAAGACGGTCGCCGCGACCGACCTGCTCGTGCCCGGCGTCGGCGAGATCATCGGCTGCTCCGAGCGTGAGGCGGATCTTGACAAGCTGCTGAGCGCGATGAACGAGCGCGGGATGAACCTCGAGGACTACGCCGACTACCTCGATCTGCGCCGCTTCGGCTCGGTGCCCCACTCGGGCTTCGGTCTCGGCTTCGAGCGCATCATTATGTACGTGACGGGTGTCGCGAACATCCGCGATGTCCAGCTCTTCCCCCGCACCGTCGGCGGTATTCGATAATTCCCCTCAAAGGAGTTGACTTTTTATGCGACAGTGTCAGTTTGTCCCCGGGTATGACCCAAAACTGAATCTGCGGCAAACCCAGCGTGCCATTAAGATCGTCAAGGACACCTTTCAGGTGCTGCTCGCGCAGGCACTGCACCTCGAGCGCGTCACCGCCCCCGTGCTGGTAACGAGTGACGCCGGCATCAACGACGACCTCAGCGGCATCGAACGCAAGGTGGATTTTACCATTAAGAGTATGGATGAGGCGCACGCCGAGGTGGTGCAGTCGCTCGCCAAATGGAAACGTGTGGCGCTGAAGCGCTACGGCTTTGAGGCGGGCGAGGGCATCTACACCGATATGAACGCGATCCGCCGCGACGACGATATGGACAACACCCATTCCATCTTCGTCGATCAGTGGGACTGGGAGGCGGTCATCACCACCGAGCAGCGCACCACCGACTATCTCAAAGACACGGTGCGTCGCATCGTGGGGGCGATCGCCGACACCAATCGTCTCTTGCAACAGAAATACCCTCTGCTCTGCGCAAGCATTCGCGAGGATGTCTATTTCATCACCGCGCAGGAGCTTGCCGACCGCTACCCCGAAATGAGCGGAAAAGAGCGCGAGGATACCATCACCCGTGAATACGGCACGGTGTTCCTCATGCAAATCGGCGGCCCGCTCGCTGACGGCAAACCGCACGACAGCCGCGCGCCCGACTACGACGACTGGATGCTCAACGGCGACCTGCTCCTGTGGAACGAAACCCTCGGCCACGCGCTGGAGATCAGCTCGATGGGTATCCGCGTCGATGCCGACGCGCTCGCACGCCAGCTCGCCGCCGCGGGAGCGACCGAGCGGATGCGCTTCTCCTATCACCAGAGCATCGCCGACGGCTCACTGCCGCTGACCATTGGCGGCGGCATCGGGCAGTCCCGTCTGTGTATGCTGATGCTGCAAAAGGCGCACATCGGCGAGGTACAGGTCTCGATCTGGCCTGAAGATATGATCGTCTCCTGCCTCGAACACAACATCCCGCTACTGTAAAAATATACAAAATTCGCCACCGAAAGAGTATATAATCTCTTTCGGTGGTTTTTTATACAAAAAGCATGCGCTATTAACCCGTTTTTTCTACTTGTCAACACTCGGCAGACATGCTACAATTTCCTTTGATGAAAAGTGAATGAATTTTGAACAACAAAGGCATTTGTTGCCTATCATTATATACCGAATATACGATAGTAAAGAATGGAAAGGAAGAAAAAAGCTATGACTATCGCCAACTACGTCGCCCTGCTGGGCGGTCTCGCGCTGTTTTTGTACGGTATGCAGATGATGTCCTCGGGGCTGGAAGCCGCCGCGGGCAACCGTATGAAGCAGATCCTCGAAAAATTGACCTCGAACCGTTTTCTCGGCGTACTCGTCGGCGCGGCGATCACCGCCGTGATCCAGTCCTCCTCCGCCACCACCGTGATGGTGGTCGGCTTCGTTAACTCGGGTATGATGAAGCTTAAGCAGGCGGTGTGGATCATCATGGGTGCCAACATCGGTACCACCATCACCGCCCAGCTCATCACGCTGGACATCGACCTCATCGCCCCCGTCATCGCCTTCCTCGGCGTGGCACTCATCGTATTCCTCAAAAAGCCCGCCCTGCACAACTACGGCTCGATCATCGGCGGCTTCGGCATCCTGTTCATCGGTATGGATATGATGAGCGGCGCGATGTCCCCTCTGCGGGATGTCCCCGAATTTGTCAACCTGATGACCAAGTTCGACAACCCCCTGCTCGGCATCCTCGTCGGTACGCTGTTCACCGCCATCATCCAATCCTCCTCCGCCTCGGTCGGCATTCTGCAGGCGCTTGCCGCAAGCGGTGCGATCGGGCTGAGCGGTGCGGTGTTCGTGCTGTTCGGTCAGAACATCGGTACCTGCATCACTGCGGTGCTCGCCTCGGTCGGCACCAGCCGTAATGCGAAGCGCACCACCATCATCCATCTGCTCTTCAACATCATCGGCACGACCCTGTTCACGCTGCTGGTGCTGCTCGTCCCCTCCTTCATCACCCTGATCGAGGGCTTTACCCCCGACGACGTATCCGCGCAGATCGCGAATATGCACACCATCTTTAACATCGTCACCACCCTGCTGCTGCTACCCTTCGGCGGTCTGCTGGCGAAGCTCGCCACCCGCATCCTGCCCGAGCACGCATCGGAAGAAGAGGATGTGCAGAAGCTCC
>CAJGCA010000050.1 GCA_904501705.1 Clostridiaceae bacterium
AAAATTAGGTTAAAATAGGAAAAGACCAAAATAAATGGAGGTAATTTGTTATGGCAGTTAAAGTTGCAATCAATGGTTTCGGCCGTATTGGCCGTCTGGCGTTCCGTCAGATGTTCGGCGCTGAGGGTTATGAGCTGGTCGCGATCAACGACCTGACCAAGCCCAGCATGCTGGCTCACCTTCTCAAGTACGATACCGCTCAGGGTCGCTATGACGGTCACACCGTCGTGGCTGACGACGAGGCGGGCACCATCACCGTGGACGGCAAGGTCCTGAAGATTTATGCCGAGAAGGACGCGGCGAACCTGCCCTGGGGCGAGATCGGCGTGGACGTTGTCCTCGAGTGCACCGGTTTCTATTGCTCCAAGGAGAAGTCTATGGCTCACATCAACGCCGGTGCGAAGAAGGTTGTTATCTCCGCTCCTGCTGACAAGGAGACCAAGACCATCGTTTACTCCGTTAACGAGAACACCCTGACCGCTGACGATGTGATCATCTCCGCGGCTTCCTGCACCACCAACTGCTTGGCTCCCATGGCCAAGGCCCTGAACGACTACGCTGAGATCCAGAGCGGTATCATGACCACCGTGCACGCTTACACCGGTGATCAGATGATCCTCGACGGTCCTCACCGCAAGGGCGACCTGCGCCGCGCTCGCGCCGGGGCGCAGAACATCGTTCCCAACTCCACCGGTGCCGCGAAGGCGATCGGTCTGGTTATCCCCGAGCTCAACGGCAAGCTCATCGGCTCCGCTCAGCGCGTTCCCACCTGCACCGGCTCCACCACCATTCTGGTTGCCGTTGTTAAGGGCAAGGATGTCACCGTTGAGGGCATCAACGCTGCGATGAAGGCCGCGGCTTCCGATTCCTTCGGCTACAACGAGGATATGATCGTGTCCTCCGACGTGATCGGCATCCGCTACGGTTCTCTCTTCGATGCCACTCAGACCATGGTCGCGAAGATCGACGACGACACCTATCAGGTGCAGGTCGTGTCTTGGTACGACAACGAGAACTCCTACACCAGCCAGATGGTCCGTACCATCAAGTATTTCGCTGAGTTGTAATCTCTCGGCGCGATAAAGGCGAACAACATCCCCGACGGCTTGTGCCGTCGGGGATTCTTGTTTGCTCACACCTAGCGTATTCGATTTTTCGCCGTTAAACCGTGGGAATTGCTGTTATGTGCAGGAATGTTTACTTTCTCGTTTGCTTGTGATATGATAAAAGCAGAGGTGGGAAAATATGAAAAAATCTCTGTGTTTTGCGAGTGTGGTGTACGCGCTTGTTGTGAGTGTCATTGCGAACAGCTATATGCTGTTGCTTGATGAGCCGCGATGGATGTATGTGTTTGTTCCACTGTTGGTCGGCATTTGCCTGTTTGCGGGGATGCTTGCGTTGCGTAAAGCATCTCTGCGATGGAAGGCCTGCGGTCACGGCGCGGTGCTGCTTGCGGCGTTCGGACTATCTGTCTGTTTTTCGATCGCATATCACGTTGTGTTGGCTGCGCTTCTGCTTCTTGATCGTGTGTGGCCGTTCATTTGGAGTGCGCTTGTGTGCATTGGCGTGCAGGCGCTGGCGTTTTGGATCGGCATCCTCTGTGTGTATCTGACCTCCGTACAACTGGGCGTTAAGCAACGGGTCATCGGTATCGTATGCGGAATGATACCGATCGCTAATGTGGTCGCTCTCGCTGCCATCCTGCGCATCGTGTTCGCGGAGGTGTGCTTTGAGACGGAGAAAGAGCAACTGGATCACGCGCGGCAGGCACAGAGAGTGTGCGAAACAAGGTATCCGATTCTGCTGGTGCATGGGGTCTTTTTTCGTGACACGGCATATTTTAATTATTGGGGGCGTATCCCCGCGGCACTGGAGCGCAACGGTGCGACGATTTATTACGGCAACCACGCCTCAGCCGCTTCGGTGGCGGACAGTGCGGCGCAACTGACCACTCGCATCAAGGAGATCGTCGCGCAGAACGGTTGCGAAAAAGTCAACATCATCGCTCATTCCAAAGGCGGTCTCGACTGCCGTTATGCACTGGATAGACTGGGTGTCGCACCCTACGTTGCTTCGCTGACAACGGTGAACACGCCGCATAGGGGGTGCCTATTCGCAGACTATCTGCTGGATAAAGTTTCCGTCGCGATGAAAAATAAGCTTGCGAATGTATACAATTCTACGCTGAAAAAGTTCGGCGAGGAGAACCCCGATTTTTTGGCGGCCGTGGGCGATCTGACCGCAGAGGTCTGCGAGCGTTTTGATCGGGAGACACCCGCGCCTGCGGGTGTGTTCTGCCAAAGTATTGGCTCGCTTCTGTCGAGGGCGAGCGATGGCCAATTTCCGCTCAACTTCTCGCATCATCTTGTTCGATGGTTTGATGGAGCAAATGACGGGCTCGTCAGCGAAAAGTCATTTGCTTGGGGTGAGAAGCACACCTTGCTCACCACGGCTAAGCCGCGCGGCATTTCCCACGGCGACGTCATCGACCTTAACCGTCAGAATATCGAAGGCTTTGACGTGCGGGAGTTTTATGTGACGCTGGTTAATGATCTGAAAAACCGAGGCTTATAACGAAAAAAGGCTTGCCGCACGGCAAGCCTTTTTTGTGCTTAAAAATTTATTTGTTCAAATCTTCTTCGACGATCGCGCGGGCGCGCTCGCTGATGGCATCGGTGCGGTTGGCGGCGACGTAGTCCGCGTCCAGCACCTCGACGACCCGTATGCGGGCGATACAGCGGTAGGGGAACGTGGCCTTCTCATACTGCAGAGTTAGCACGGCGAGGGGGCATTTGGCGGTCGTGGCGATCTTAAAGCTGCCGTTATGGAAGGGTAGCAGCCCCTCACCCGTCTTGTTGCGCGTGCCTTCAGGGTAGATGCCGACGCACAGCCCGCGTTCGGTGATGTGAGCCGCCGCCGCTTTGATGGTGGCGACGGCGTTGCGGGGGTTTTCACGGTCGATGGGCAGGAAAGAGGCATTACGCATAATGGGGCCAGCCAGCGGGATCTTAAAATTCTCCGGCTTAGATACGAAGGGGAGCTCAAAGTCACGCAGTGCCGCCATCTTGACGAGCGGGTCGAGGTTAGACAGATGGTTACTCACCAGCAGGAAGGGGATGTCCTTCGGTAGCCGATCACCCCCCGTGATGCGGGCGCGGGTGCCGCACAGCAGCACCACCCACTCGGCAGTATGGGAGATCACGCGATAGAAAAGGCGGCGTGCCTGTGATGGCATCGCCTTGCGCATAAAGCAGGACCAGAGCAGCAGGAGCGTGAGCTCCAACACAGCCCCTGCCGCATAGCTGCCGACAAGTAAGAGCGGCAGCCACCACAGTGACAGTGCGGAAGTGAGTGCGTATAGCACCGCCACGACGACGGCGGAGAGGATCCACAGCAGGATGTTGATGAGCATAGCACGCCTCCAAGGAAAAATTTCCAGACCAGTATACGCTTTTTTTGTAATTTCGTCAAGATGGTTGATAGTCGGGTACAACAAAAGCCGCCCACCGAATAGTGAGCGGCTGTTTGTTGACAATGATTAGTTCTCGCCCTTCATAGCAGCAAAGCACTCGCTGCAGTACACGGGACGATCCTCGCGGGGCTTGAAAGGAACCTTGCATTCCTTGCCGCAGTTGGCGCAAACAGCGTCGTGCATCTCGCGCTCGGGACGGCCGGCGTTCTTGCGGGCGTCGCGGCAGGCCTTGCAGCGCTGGGGCTCGTTAACGAAACCCTTCTCGGCATAGAACTCCTGCTCGCCGGCGGTGAAGATGAATTCGTTACCGCACTCTTTGCACACTAAAGTCTTGTCTTCGTACATGGGATTTTACCTCGCTTTGAAATAGAATAATATTTGCCCTGCGGCGGACTTCCGCCGCACGCCTTGTCATAACGCTGGGCTTAAGTTCCACGGGCATATATTGCAAACGGCCTCATGCCGATGTTGCCTGAATTGTTCGCATCACCCTACTGCTCAGCTGTCATCTTGCGTCGCAGTCGTTGGACGGCGTTGTCTACCGCCTTTTTACTCACGCCGAGCCGAGCGGCAATGTCCTCGTAGGACATATCGCTGAGCCGCGCCAGCAGCACCGCGTATTCGAGTTCGGTGAGGCGTTGCTGCAACTGTTCGCGCAGTTGGGTGAGGGCTTCCTGCTCCAGCATCCGCAAGGCCGGGTCGCTGTCCTCGTCTGGCAGTTCGCCGTTATCCTCGATGGATTGCTCGGATCGTATGCGCGCACCTTGCTGCCTGGTGACCGAGGTGAGTCGGTTGCGGATGCAGGTCGTCGCGTAGGTGGTAAAGGTCGCGCCGCCATCGGCGCGGTAGGAGCGCACTGCGGCCAGCAGACCAAGGGACGCCTCCTGTTCGAGATCGTCGGCGTCTAGACCAAACGACTCGAAGCTTTGTATAGTCGAGCGGATGATGGGAGCCATCCGATGGGCGACGGTAGCGTATGCCTCTTCGTCTCCCGACGCGGCAAGCTCGATGGGCAACAGCTCGTTTCTCTTATCCAAGCCATCACCCCGTCAATATCATCGCGTACTTATCAACCATACGAAATATAGTCTAACCGAAAAAAATTCGCTTGTCAACCACTTTTTTGAAGAAATTCTAAAAAATCGTAAAAAAAAATTCATTTACCGCTCGTTTTTTTAACAAAACAGCAAAAATTTTCCACAATTCACGCCTGGTCACGCGGATTAGCGAGAAAAAAGCCGAATTTCCTACCCCTTTTTGATTGACAATTCTTTTATTTCATATTAAAATAGTGCACATATATTTCCTGATGGGGAAATGGGAGGGTCTAACAATGAAAAATACCGAAAAAACCATGGAAAAGATCGTCACGCTATGCAAGGGCCGCGGCTTTATCTTCGCGGGCTCCGAGATCTACGGCGGACTGGCAAACACCTGGGACTACGGCCCGCTCGGTGTGGAGCTGAAGAACAACGTCAAAAAGGCGTGGTGGAAGAAGTTCGTGCAGGAGAACCCCTATAACGTGGGTCTCGATGCCGCGATCCTGATGAACCCCCAAACCTGGGTGGCGAGCGGCCACGTGGGCGGCTTTTCCGACCCGCTGATGGACTGCAAGGAGTGCAAGGAGCGTTTCCGTGCCGATAAGGTTATCGAGGACTGGTGCGCCGAGAACGGTGTGACCCTGCCCAAGCCTGTGGACGCTCTCTCCCAAGCGGAGATGAAGGAATTCGTCGAGGAGCATAACATCCCCTGCCCGACCTGTGGTAAGCACAACTGGACCGACATCCGTCAGTTTAACCTGATGTTCAAGACCTTCCAGGGCGTGACCGAGGACGCGAAGAACACCGTCTATCTGCGCCCCGAGACTGCGCAGGGCATCTTCGTCAACTTCCAAAACGTCCAGCGCTCTACCCGCCGCAAGCTGCCTTTCGGCGTCTGTCAGGTGGGTAAATCCTTCCGTAACGAGATCACCCCCGGCAACTTCACCTTCCGCACCCGCGAGTTCGAGCAGATGGAGTTGGAGTTCTTCTGCCAGCCCGGCACCGAGCTTGAGTGGTTCAAGTATTGGAAGGAGTTCTGCCATCAGTGGCTGCTCGGTCTCGGTATGAAGAGTGAAAACCTGCGTCTGCGCGACCACGATCCTGAGGAGCTGAGCCACTATTCCAACGCGACCACCGACTTTGAGTTCGTGTTCCCGTTCGGCTGGGGCGAGCTGTGGGGCGTGGCGTCCCGCACCAACTTCGACCTCAACGCCCACCAGACCACCTCGGGCAAGGATATGACCTACTTCGATCAGGAGAAGAACGAGCATTACATTCCTTACGTTGTCGAGCCCTCGCTGGGTGCCGACCGCGTGACGCTCGCGTTCCTCGTCGAGGCGTATGACGAGGAGGTCGTTGACGCCGAGAAGAATGACACCCGCGTGGTGCTGCGTCTGCATCCTGCGCTCGCGCCCTTTAAGGCCGCGGTGCTCCCGCTGTCCAAGAAGCTCAGTGAGCCCGCGATGGCGATCCAGCAGGAATTGTCCAAGTACTTTATGGTGGACTTTGACGAGGCGGGTTCGATCGGCAAGCGCTATCGCCGTGAGGACGAGATCGGCACGCCCTATTGCATCACCTATGATTTTGATAGTGAGCAGGACGGCTGCGTGACCGTGCGCGACCGCGACACGATGCAGCAGGAGCGCGTGGCGATTAAGGATCTTAAGGCGTATATTGAGGAGCATATCGCGTATTAAAAAGTTTCAGTCGATGGGGTGATCCGTGTGGGTCGCCCCATCGTTGTAAAGAGGCGAAAGGCATGAAAAAGTTTCGGTTAACCAAAGGCGTAGCGATCGCTTTTGTGTTGCTCGCCGCCTGTCTGTGGGGAACGACGGGCATATTCATTCATCGGCTCAACGCGATGGGGTTGAGCACCTTATCCATCGTGTTTTTGCGCGCCGCGATGACGGCGCTGTGTATGCTGGCGGTCATTTCGGTGACTGATCGGTCGCTGTTTCGTATTCGGCTTCGGGATTGGTGGATCTTTGTCGGCAACGGAATTTTGAGCCTGTTGTTTTTCAATTTTTGCTATTTCCGCACCATCGAGGTGTCGAGTATGGGCATTGCCGCGACGCTGCTGTACACCTCGCCTGCGTTCGTTGCGCTCATCAGCGCGTGGTTGTTTAAGGAAAAGTTTACGGGACGCACGGCCATCGCCGTGGTGTTGGCTTTCGCGGGCGCGCTGCTGGTGAGTGGCGTGTTGACAGGCGGACAGCTGCTGACGGTGAACGGTCTGTTGCTCGGTGTGGCGAGCGGCTTCTTCTATGCGCTGTACAGTATCTTCACCCGCTTTGCGCTGATTCGCGGCTATCACTCCGTCACCATTACCTTCTACACCTTCCTGTTCACCGCGCTTGGCGGAGCAGCGATTGCAGATCATAGCGAGATTGCCGCATCGATCGGTCAAAACGGCGCGTCGGTGCTGTGGCTTATGGCGCTGTATTCGTTGGTAACGACCGTGTTTCCGTATACGTTCTACAATATGGGTCTGCAGCGGGTGGAAAACTCCTATGCTTCGGTTATTTCGTCGATCGAGCTGGTATGCGCAGCGGTGTTCGGGCTGATCGCGTTCGGCGAGGTGCCCGACGGTTACGGCATCAGCGGCATTTTGTTGGTGCTCGCCGCCGTCGCGGTGCTGAATTTACAGAGCAAGAAGAAAGTTTAGTTGCAAAATTCCACGGGCTGTGGTATTCTTTTTTGAAAGATGTCCTTATTGGAAGGAGATAACAGTATGCGTATCGTTGTAAAGGTGGGTACGTCCACGCTGGCGCACGCGACGGGACTTTTAAACATCCGTCGCGTCGAGAAGCTGTGCGCCGTAATGAGCGATCTTAAGAATGCGGGACACGAGCTGGTGCTGGTGTCGTCGGGCGCCATCGGAATGGGCGTGGGCAAGCTGTCGCTTGGCAGCCGTCCGACCGATATCCCGACCAAGCAGGCGGCGGCCGCCGTCGGTCAGTGCGAGCTGATGTACACCTACGATAAGCTGTTCGCCGAACATAATCACACCGTCGCGCAGGTGCTGCTCACGGGCGCGGATCTGCAGAACGAGGGGCGCCGCGCGAACTTCCATAACACGATGTATCGTCTGTTGGAGCTCGGCGTGCTGCCGATCATTAACGAGAACGACACCGTCGCCACCGATGAGATCGTCATCGGCGATAACGACACCCTCGGCGCGATCGTCGCGACGAACGTGCAGGCAGACCTGCTTATCCTGCTATCTGACATCGACGGTCTGTATACCGCTGACCCTCATACCGACCCGACTGCGACGCTTTTGCCGACGGTCGAGCGCATCACCCCCGAGATCGAAGCCGCTGTCGGCGGCGCGGGCAGTACGCTCGGCACCGGCGGGATGCAGACCAAGCTCACCGCGGCGAAGATGGTAACCGCCGCGGGCATTGATATGGTGATCGCCAACGGCGAAGACCCCGACGTGCTGTACGACATCGTCGCGGGTGATAAGGTCGGTACGCGCTTTCTCGCGGAGGGCAAGTGATATGAGAACGACACAGGAGATTTTACGCTGTGCGAAGGCGGCGAGCCGAAGCTTATCCACCCTCACCACTGCGCAGAAGAATGCCGCGCTCACCGCGATGGCGGACAGCCTTGTGGCGCACACCGACGATATTTTAGCCGCAAACCGTGAGGACGTCGCGGCTGCCGAGGGGAGTATTTCCCCGGTGATGATGGACCGTCTGACCCTGACCGCCGCCCGTATCGAGGGGATGGCGCAGGGGATCCGCGAGGTCGCGGCTCTGCCCGATCCCGTCGGGCGCGAGCTGTCGAGTACTGTGCACGGTAAGGGGATGATCATCCGCAAGGTCGCGGTGCCGATCGGCGTGGTGGCTATCATCTATGAGAGCCGCCCGAACGTCACCTCCGACGCGGCGGCGCTGACCTTAAAATCGGGTAACGTCTGCGTCCTGCGTGGCGGCAAGGAAGCCTACCGTTCCGCGGCGGCAATCGTCGCGGCACTGCGCGAGGGGCTCGCGCAGGTTGGCATCTCTCCTGATATGGTGGGTCTCATTGAGGATACCACCCGCGCGAGCGCGAATGAGCTGATGCGCGCGGAGGGGCTTGTGGATCTGCTCATTCCGCGCGGCGGCGCGGGGCTTATCCGCGCCTGCGTGGAGAATGCGACCGTCCCCTGCATCCAGACGGGTACGGGCATCTGCCACGTATACGTCGACAAGGCGGCGGATCTCGCTATGGCGGTGGACATCCTCGATAATGCGAAGATGAGCCGTCCCTCGGTGTGCAACGCCGCCGAGATATGCCTGGTGCACAAGGATATTGCGGCGGATTTCCTGCCGATGCTGAAGGCTCGTTTGTGCGATCCCGCGCGGGAGCATTCCGCCGAGTTGCGGCTGGATGCGGCGGCCGCGGCGATTATCGACGGAACTCCCGCGAATGAGGCAGATTTCGACACCGAATTTTTGGATTACATCCTCGCAGTCCGCGTAGTCGCGGACGTGGAGGAGGCGATCGCGCATATTGCGGCACACTCGACGATGCACAGCGAGGCGATCATCACCGCGGACGCGGCGACCGCCGCCCGCTTTACCGCGGCGGTGGATTCGGCGGCGGTGTATGTCAACGTCTCCACTCGCTTCACCGACGGCGGGGAGTTCGGGCTTGGGTGCGAGATGGGCATCTCGACCCAGAAGATGCACGCGCGCGGCCCGATGGGGCTCGAGGAACTGACGACCTACAAATACGTGATCACCGGCGACGGACAGACACGGTGATAGGGGGAATTGTGATGAAAATCGGATTTATCGGCGCGGGCAATATGGGCGGCGCATTGGCAACGGCGGTGGCGAAGGCCATCGGCGGCGACAGCGTATACCTTGCTGCCCCTTGCGCGGAAAAGGTCGCCGCACTGGCGTCCGAGATCGGCGCGAGCGTGAGCGATAACGCAACCGTTACCCGCGATTGTGACGCGATCTTCCTCGGCGTCAAGCCGCAGATGATGGCGCAGGTGCTTGCCACCCTGCCGCTTGGCGAGCGGGCAGAAAAGCCCTTACTCATCAGTATGGCGGCGGGGCTGTCCACCACGGCAATCCGCGCGATGGCGGGGGTGGATGCGCCCATTATCCGCATAATGCCGAACACCCCTGTGGCGGTGGGGCAGGGGATGATCCTCTACACCGCGTCGGCGGACGTTACTGCTGAGCAGACGGCGGCATTTTTGGAAATGCTGCGCGAAGCAGGACGGCTGTGTGAGATCGACGAGGCGCGCATCGACGCCGCGAGTGCGGTGTCGGGCTGTGGTCCCGCGTTTGTGTATCTGTTCATTGAGGCGCTCGCCGACGGCGGCGTGGAATGCGGGCTGCCCCGCGCGCAGGCGCTGGAGTTTGCCGCGCAGACGGCGCTCGGCGCCGCTGAGATGGTGCTGAAAACGGGCCGCCACCCCGGCGACCTCAAGGATGCGGTGTGCAGCCCCGGCGGCACCACCATCGCGGGCGTGCACGCTCTTGAGGACGGCGCTTTCCGCGCGACCGCGATGGGCGCGGTCACCGCGGCGTACGAGCGCACACTGGAACTGAAGAAATGAGAAACAGCCACCCGAGAATTGCTCTCGGGTGGCTGACTTAATAGCCTTCCCCTCAAGGGGAAGCCTTTCTTTTTGTTAGGCATCTCTGCCTAACAACCAGTCTAAAGATACCTTCAACACCTTTGACAGTGCACACATTTCCTTGTCAAAAGCGGGACGCTTTTGACGTTCCAACGACGAGAGCGTGCGAGGGCTCATTTTAACATTGTAGGCTTCCATTTCTCCGCACACGGATTTTCTTGACAGTCCTTGCCGTTGTCGTTCTTGCATCACGCGCGGCCCGATCAGGTTGCGTTTTGTAATTGATTTTTCCATATAAGCACCTCTTAAAAGTGATTATACAACTATAATAAAAAATATTGCACCTATACAGGTGCAGCACGAGAAAAATTTTCTTATTGTGCAATTTTATCAAGACGATGTGAGTGCTATTTTCTACATAAATCCCAGTAATATAGCATAAAAGGAACGGTTAGACAATTACACTGTGCCTTTGCGCATGAGGAATGATACTAAAATATCATTTTGTGGTGAGCGGTACCCGAAAATGATTATTTTGATATGATGTATTAGATAAAAACAAGAACATATACTATAAGTAGGATTCAATAGTTCGCGAAATGAATATAAATAATACAGAAAATTAACCATATTATAAAAAATATATTAATTTCAATTAAAAAAACGCTTGATTTTTTAGCTGAAAAGTTCTATAATTGCTATTATAACTAAAAAGGGGTGAAATTATGGCTTACAGAGAATTAAAAAAGTATTACTATGAAAGCAATGAAAATTATGCACGAGAATATCTCGAGAGATTTAATTCCGAAAATACGGTAAGAATAAATTTTCAAATAGGTGATAAACAAGCTTTTTTTATACAAACCGTTGATGTAATGAAGTTCGCGTTCGAGATTGTTAAGTTAGATAAACAAATCGGAGATTTATGCAATAAACTTCCGGGCGTTGCAATACATCAGTATTCTAAAAAATGTCTAATTGATGAAATCGTCATAACAAATAAAATTGAAGGTGTGCACAGTAGCAGAAAGGAAATAGGAGAAGCATTAGATATATTAGAGGCGCAGACAAGAAACAAAGGGAAGCGTCAACGGTTTTTGAGTTTAGTCAATAAATATTTGAAGTTAATAACACGAGAAGAAATTTCGCTACAAAATTGTGAAGACATACGTAAAATTTATGATGAAGTATTTTTGGAAGAAGTGATACGTGAAAATCCTACAAATAGACCGGATGGAGAATTGTTTAGAAAAGGAATGGTTACAGTCCACAGCGAAACAGATAAAGTAATTCACACGGGACTAATGCCTGAGAAAAAAATAAATGAGTCTATGATGTTGGCATTGCAATTTTTGAACGACGATTCGATAGAGCAGCTGTTTAGAGTTTGCCTTTTTCATTATTTAATAGAATATATACATCCATTTTATGATGGTAACGGCAGATTAGGAAGGTTTATATTAAGTTATGGTATTTCGAACACATTAACCCCTTTGATTTCTTTTAGAATATCTGAAACAATAAAAGAAAACATCAATGAGTATTATAAGGCTTTTAAAACATGCAACGACCAGCGCAATCTTGGTGACTTGACGCCGTTTTTATTGATGCAATTGGAAATGATTTTTAAAGCGATGAAAGAGTTAGTGAATTCTTTGGCTGAAAAAGTTATAACGTGGAATAAATACGAGCAAGCAATTGAGCAAAGGTGTCAAGATAAGGAGTTGCTTAGACTATATAGCTTATTAATTCAAGCTGCATTGTTCAGTGAACAAGGAATTTCAATGATGGAATTACAGCAGAATATGGATTGTAGTCAATATGTAATCAAGAATTTGATGAAACAAATACCGAGCGAAATGATAGTTATAAAAATCATAAAGAAATTCAAGTTTTATGCTGCCAATTTAGAGAAACTAAACACAATTATTTTAGAAGAAGCAATGGGCACTATAGCAACAGCGGAGTGATTTCACTCCGCTGTTGCTTTCGTATATAGATCATTTTTGTTAAATTTGCAAGGGTTGATGTAAGCATTGCACTGATTTATAGATTCTCACACCGTGGCCTCTAGCCGATAGATCGGCAGGCCCTGCTCCATAAACTTGCGCTCGTATTCGGTGACGATGTTGTCGGGGTAGTCGTCGGCGTGTAGGTTGAGCGACACCCGCTGCAGGGTGTAGCCGCACTGTGAAAACTGCTCAAGCGAGAACTGAAAAAATCCGCGATCATCGGTCTTCTGCACCACGCGCGCATCCTTCGCGAGCAGCCCCTTGTACATCGTGAGGAAATGCCCGTGGGTCAGGCGGTGTACCGCACTGCGCGCTTTTGGGAACGGGGTGGAAAAGTTGAGGTACAGCGCCTCGATGCTGCCCGCGGGGATGAAGCGCGGCAGATATTCCGCGTCCCCCCACAGAAACCAAATGTTGTTAAGTCCCATCGCGCGGGCGCGC
>CAJGCA010000051.1 GCA_904501705.1 Clostridiaceae bacterium
ACCGCCTCGATCGCCGCCGCATCGGGCAGGCACAAGAAGGCAATATCCGCCTCATTCAGCGCCGCCTTGCGGCACTCGATGTCCTTGCGCTGCTCCTCGGGCAGGGTGATGAGGGTGATATCCTCACGCCCTGCGAGCCGATCGTATATACGCAGACCCGTCGTGCCTGCCTTGCCGTCAATAAAAATCTTTGTCATACAGAAAACTCCGAATTATTTGATGCCGTTCTTCGCCTTCATCTTGGCATACACCTTGGTAGGCAGGCCGTAGAGGTTGATGAAGCCGGCGGAATCCTTCTGATCGTAGACCTCGTCCTCGTCAAAGGTCGCGATCTCGGGATCGTACAGCGAATAGGGCGAGGTGACGCCCGCATTGATCAGGTTGCCCTTGTACAGCTTGAGGGTAACGTCGCCCGTGACCGTCTTCTGGGTGGTCTTAACAAAGCTGAGGATCGCCTCGACAAGAGGGGTGAACCACTGCGCGTTGTAGACGAGCTCCGCGAGCTTCTGCGCGACGAGGGACTTGTAGTGCGCGGTCTCCTTGTCGAGACAGATGGACTCGAGCACGCTGTGTGCCTTGTAGAGGATCGCACCGCCGGGAGTCTCGTACACGCCGCGGCATTTCATACCGACAAGGCGGTTCTCCACGATGTCGAGCAGGCCGATACCGTTCTCACCACCGAGCTTATTGAGAGTGGTCACCAACTCGACCGCGCCCATCTCCTTGCCGTCAACGGCAGTGGGGATACCCTGCTCAAAATGTACCGTCACATAGGTGGGCTTATCGGGCGCCATCTCGGGGGACACGCCCATCTCGAGGAAGCCCTCTTTGTTATACTGCGGCTCGTTGGCGGGATCCTCCAGATCCAGACCCTCGTGGGAGAGGTGCCAAATGTTCTTATCCTTCGAGTAGTTGGTCTCGCGATTAATTTTCAGCGGGACGTTGTGCGCCTCAGCGTACTCGATCTCCTCTTCACGAGACTTGATGCTCCACTCTCTCCAGGGAGCGATGATCGGCATATCGGGGGCAAACGCCTTGATCGCCAGCTCGAAACGCACCTGATCGTTACCCTTACCGGTGCAACCGTGGCAGATAGCGTCCGCACCCTCGGCGAGCGCGATCTCCGCGATGCGCTTCGCGATGGGCGGACGGGCAAACGCCGTACCCAGCATATATTCCTCGTACAGAGCACCCGCCTGCACACAGGGGAACACGTAATCCTCGAGGAATTCCTTCGTCAGATCCTCGATGTACAGCTTGGACGCACCCGTCTTGAGCGCCTTCTCCTCGAGGCCCTCCAGCTCATCCGCCTGACCGACGTTACCGCTCACCGCGATGACCTCGCAGTTGTTGTAGTTCTCTTTGAGCCACGGAATGATGATGGATGTATCCAGACCGCCGGAATAAGCCAAAACGACTTTTTTGATGTTTTCCTTTTTCATAACAAACTCGCTCCTTGTGAATAAATATTCTGTCAATGACGGTATTATAGTCTTATTAGATGAATAAGTCAAGAGTTTTTATGCAAAATTATACAGTTTTTCTGTATATTGTGTATATCGCCTATCGACAGACAATTCCGTTGACGGTTTTTGTGCATTTGGATAAAAGGCAACGAGAAATCGGCGAACATCTCCATTCGTTCTGCCGCTTTTACCCCCGTTTTCACCCTTCGAAACCATCCTGTCGGTTATATAACTCTGCATAAATACAAATTCTTGCATAAACACGCGAGAATGGCATTGTGTTTCGGTATAAAATAGTGTAAAATAAGGGTAGTCCGCCCGATATACCACTTTTGGCATATTTTCTCTTGATTTTCCGTGAATAAAATGGTAGACTAAAAGTGCCAAACAAAACCGCATAGTGTCACTCACAAGGTATGTGCATTTTTCTTTCGGTAAAAATGCAGATGCTCTGTCTTTGCATATACTTTTGTGAGTAGATGTGAGGTTTTGTTTGGCGACAATCGGGGCTATGCGTTTTTCGTGCGTAGCTTCGGCTACGCATTTTTTTATGGAAAGAAAAGGAGTCCCCAATGAAGAAAAAGGAGAAAAAACCGTCCGCCGTTAAAAACAACCTCTATTTCCTGCGTCTGCTTTGGGGCATCTCCCCCGCGCGCGTCGCGCTCAACTTTCTGTTTCTGATATTTGAGTTTGCGATGTGGACCTTCTACTCGGTGATCTTTATGCAGTACCTGTTCGGCGGCGGCGACACACGCACCTTCGCCGAGGCGGCGTGGTTCATCGTGTTCGCGGTGGTTCTGGATGTGACGCGAAGCGGCCTGCAGGCGGGGTATCACAACATCTTCGTCCCAAAAACCAACATCCGCATCCACTATCGACTCAACAAGATGCTGTTTGAAAAGGCGCAGACCGTCGATGTCTCCTGCTATGAAACGCCGGAATTCTACAATACATACACCAAGGCGGCGACCGAGGCGAGCGAGCGCGCAAACTCGGTGCTGGATTCCTGCGCACTGACCGTGTCGGCGCTGCTGTCCTCCACCTACATCATCATCACAATGTGCCGCATCACCTGGTGGTCGCTGGTGTTTGTCGCTCTGCCGCTGGTCGGCAACCTTTATTTCGGCAAGAAATACGGCAAGGAGCTCTACGACATCCGTCAGGAGTGCGTTCCCACTACCCGCCGCCACGAATACGTCAACCGTGTAATGTACTTTCGTCAATATGCGGGCGAGGTGCGGCTGACGGGCGTGTTCGGCATCCTGCGCAACATCTACCAAATCGCCACAAACGAAGGGCTTGCCATCTGGCGTAAGCACGCGGCAAAATGGTCCTTCTACGGTGCCGCAAAGGGGTTACTGGTGTTTCTGCTCGGCTTCCAAGGAATGTGGCTGTTCGCCGCGGTACTCGCCCTCGGTGGGCACATCACGGCGGGCGAGCTGGTGGTTCTGCTCAATGCCATCGTCAGCGTCTCGTGGATGCTAAACGACTTCGAGCAGGGCATCACCAACATCTTCACCAACGCCTATTTCATCGACAATCTGCGCGGCTTCTTCGACTACAAGCCAACAATCGACGAGTCCGCGGGCGGCATCGCGCCGCCGCAGACGGTGGAGACCATCGAATTCAAGAACGTCTCCTTCCGCTATCCCGAGCAGGAGCGATACGCCCTTAAGGACATCACACTGACCCTGCGCCGCGGGGTGCGTCACGCGCTCGTCGGCATCAACGGCAGCGGCAAGTCCACCTTCATTAAGCTGATCCTGAGGTTTTACGATCCCACCGAGGGACAGATTCTCCTCAATGGCGTGGATATTAAGGAATACGATATTAAGCAGTACCGCGCTCTCATCGGCGCGGCGTTTCAAGATTTTGCCATCTTCGCCGCCACGGTGGCGGAAAATGTGCTGATGCGCGAGGTTGAGAGCGATGCCGACCGAGCCATCGCCGTCGCTGCGCTACGCGACAGCGACGGTTACGACAAGATCGCATCCCTGCCGCAAAGGGAAGACACCCTGCTGACGCGGGAATTTGACAACGACGGTGTCGAGCTGTCGGGCGGCGAGCGGCAAAAGCTTGCCATCGCCCGCGCGTTTGCAAAGGACGCGCCGATCGTCATCCTAGACGAGCCATCGAGCGCCCTCGACCCCATCGCGGAATATAAGATGTTTGAGACCATCATCTCCCTGTGCGATACCAAGGAAAAATTATCCATTATCGTCTCCCACCGCCTCTCCTCCGCCGCCGTATGCGAACAGATTTTCGTGTTCGAGAACGGCGCGCTGGTCGAGGAGGGCTCACACCCGACACTGCTCGCCGCGGACGGTGTCTACGCCGATATGTTCCGCAAGCAGGCGCGCAACTATCAGGTGGAAGGGGGTGAGCAGGAATGAGTAAGCTGAAAAAGACCCGCACCCTCTCCAACATCCTGTTCGCCCTGCGCTGGCAGTTCCGCCTGACCCCGGGCTACGTCATTCTCCGCTTCGCCCAGTCGATTTTCGGCAATGTCGTCACGCTGTTCGAGCACACCTTCCTGCTCGCCTACATCATCTCCTGCGTGGAGGGGGGCAAGACGCTTATCGATGTGCTCTATTTCCTCATTCCCGTGGCGATCGCCGTCGCGATCAAGCTCATCTCGGGCCCGCTCGTCGAGGCGTATCTCACCCCGAAGGCGAACTCCAAATTCTATATGGACACCCGTATGACGCTGTATAAAAAGGCGGCCGAGCTGGAGATCGCCAAATACGACGACACCGCCTTCTACAACGATTTCGTGTGGGCGATGCACCGCGCGCCTGAGCAGATCTTCAACGCCACCAACACCTTCATACAGCTGGTAAGTATGTTCGTCACCGCGCTCATCGCAGGCACCTACATCGTCGCGACCGACGCGACGGCGCTCATCGTGGTTGCGGGGATGATGGTTTCGACCCTGCTGCTGCAGCACAGCATCACCAAGCGGAATATGAAGCGTGAAGAGGAGTTGATGCCGATCAGCCGCAAGCGGGATTACACCAACCGCGTATTCTACCTCGCGAACTTTGTCAAGGACATCAAGACCGGCGCCATCGCGGACAAGCTCAAAAAGGACTTTACCGAAAGTTCCGAGCAGATGGAGCGAGTCGCCGTCCGTCACGGGCGGATGATCACCTTGCTCGCCGTCCTGCGCGACGGCATCAGTGCCCTTGCCTTTGACGGCGCGTATCTCATCTATCTGTTCTATCAGGCGTTGGTCAAGGGCAAATACGGACTCGGCTCGCTGCTCGCGGTGTACAACGCCGCCAATCGCCTGAGCGGTAACATCCGCCGCGTCATTATGATGCTGCCGCGCTTCGAGGAGCAGGGCTTGTATATCGAAAAGCTGCGCACCTTCCTCGAAACGGAAAACACGATGCCCGACAGCGGCACGCTGCCCGTGCCGACGCAGGGGGATCTTGTGATCGAGGATGTGACCTTCACCTACCCCGGCAACGACAAGCCCACCATTAACGGCGTGTCAATGCACATTAAACAAGGGGAGAAGATCGCGCTCGTCGGCTTCAACGGCGCGGGGAAATCCACCCTCATCAAGCTCATCCTGCGTCTGTACGACCCTGACAGCGGCACGATACGCCTCGGCGACAACGCCATCGGCGAGTACCCCATCGGCGACTACCGTCAGCATTTTGGCGCGCTGTTCCAGAGCTTCGAGATTATCGCCGCAAGCATCGGGCAAAACCTCACGATGAATGACACCCCGCTCGACAAGAAAAAAGCGGACGAGGTGATAAAAAAGGCGGCGTTTTGGGACAAACTAAACTCCCTGCCCGACGGCTACGACACCCCACTTACCAAGGAATTTGACGACAACGGTGTCAACCTATCGGGCGGTGAGGCGCAGAAGATCGCACTCGCCCGCGTGCTGTACGCGGACGCGGGGGTGATCGTGCTCGACGAGCCGTCGAGTGCACTTGACCCCATCGCGGAATATCAGCTCAACAAGACCGTCACCGAGCTTGCGGAGGATAAGACGGTCATCATCATCTCCCACCGTCTGTCCACCACGCGTTTCGTGGACAAGATCTATATGCTGGAGGATGGGCGCGTCATCGAGCAGGGCAACCACGACTCCCTGCTTGCGCAGGACGGCAAATACGCCGAAATGTTCCGATTACAGGCGGAGAAATACCGCTGACAGGAGGCAGACCATGCCCTTTTTACCGATTACAACAGAAGAAATGACCGAGCGCGGCTGGGATGCGGCGGATTTTATCATCGTTACAGGCGATGCTTACGTCGATCATCCGAGCTTCGGCACAGCGATGATTTCGCGCGTGCTGGAGAGCCACGGCTACCGCGTGTGCATCATCCCTCAGCCACAGGCGGACGCGGACTATCGCCGCTTCGGCACGCCGCGACTGGCATTCCTCGTCAACGGCGGCAATATCGATCCGATGGTCGCCCACTACACCGCCGCAAAAAAGAAGCGCAGCGAAGATGCCTATTCCCCCGGCGGCAAGGCAGGACTGCGTCCCGACCGCGCCACCATCACCTACACGCGCACGCTGCGGCGGCTGTTCGGGGATGTGCCGATTGCCATCGGCGGCTTAGAGGCGTCGCTGCGGCGCTTTGCTCACTATGATTATTGGGACGACCGCGTGCGCCCGTCGATTCTCGCGGACAGCGGTGCGGACCTGCTGATGTTTGGAATGGGTGAGCGGCATATCGTTGAGATCGCCGACCGTCTTGCCGCAGGCGAGGATATCCGCACGCTGACCGACATTCGCGGTACGTGCTATCTCGTTAAGGCGACAGACTATCAGCCAATGCCGTGCGCCGAATGCCCGTCGTATGAGGCGGTGAGCGTCCCTGACGAGAACGGCAAGAAACAATACGCCATCTCCTGCCGTATTCAGCAACAAGAGCACGATGCTATCCGCGGCAAGGCGATCATCCAGCGCCACGGCGACGATATCTTGGTGCAAAATCCACCGTCAATGCCGCTGGCGACCGACGAACTCGACCGCGTGTATGCTCTGCCGTTTATGCGAGACTATCACCCAAGCTACGAGGCGCAGGGCGGTGTACCGGGAATCGCGGAAGTCAAATTCTCCATCATCCATAACCGCGGCTGTACAGGTGCGTGTAATTTCTGCGCGCTTGCCTATCATCAAGGGCGGATGGTTACCTGCCGCAGCCACGATTCGGTGATACGCGAAGTGGAAGATATCGTAAAAATGCCCGATTTCAAGGGCTACATCCACGATGTCGGCGGCCCGACCGCCAACTTCCGCGCTCCCTCTTGCGAGGGACAGTTAAAGCGTGGCTTATGCAAGGATAAAAAGTGCCTCGCCCCCACGATGTGCCCTGCGGTAAAGGTCGACCACAGCGATTATCTCACGCTTTTACGGCGGCTGCGCAAGATTGACGGAGTCAAAAAGGTGTTCATCCGCTCGGGCATCCGTTTCGACTACCTGCTCGCGGACAAGGACGAAAGCTTCTTCAAGGAACTCATCGGGCACCACGTCAGCGGACAACTCAAGGTCGCACCCGAACACGTGTCCGACCGCGTATTAAAATATATGGGTAAGCCATCTTTCTCGGTGTATGAGAAATTCCGCAGTCGTTTTTACGAACTGACCAAAAGCGCAGGTAAAAAGCAGTATCTTGTCCCCTACCTGATGTCCTCCCACCCCGGCAGTACGATAAACGACGCCATTAAGCTCGCACAGTTCCTCAAGAAAGAGGGGTTGCATCCCGAGCAGGTGCAGGATTTCTACCCCACCCCCGGCACGGTATCCACCTGTATGTTCTACACGGGACTTGACCCGATGACGATGCAACCCGTGTACGTGCCGCGCACACCGAAAGAAAAAGCGGAACAGCGCGCGCTGCTGCAATATTACCGTCCCGAAAACCGTGCGCTCGTGCTCGCGGCTCTGCAAAAGGCGAAGCGGTACGACCTCATCGGCACCGCACCGGGTTGCCTTGTCGCGCCCCCCGCGGGCTCGCGACAAGCACAACCGAAAAAGCCGGATAAAAAGAAATTCAGCCGATACAGTCGGAAGAAGAAATGATAAATTCCTCCTTGCTTGCAAGGAGGAATTTGTTTTTAAAATCCGCTCTTTTCTTTTTTGTTTTTATATGGTAATATAATAACATATTGCAAAAATTCCTCTAAGGAGGTTTCTTTATGACCAATACGCTAAAAAAGGAAAAGGGGCTCGGGCTTGCCACCTTCGGGCTTACGCTCGGTATGGCAATTCTGCTGTTTCTCCCCTTTATCATTTACAATCGCGGCTATTTCATCTACTACGGCGACTTTAACGCCCAGCAGATCCCGTTCTACAAGCTCGCGCACGAGGCAATCCGCGAGGGAAACATCGGATGGAACTGGGGTACTGACCTCGGCGCCAATTTCGTCGGCTCCTACTCGTTCTATCTGCTCGGCAGCCCGTTCTTCTGGCTGACGCTGCCCTTCCCCTCCGACTGGCTACCCTTTATGATGGCACCGCTGCTCGCGCTGAAAATGGGATTTGCGGGGCTTACCGCCTACGCCTATACTCGCCGCTTTTTACAGCCGCGACTCGCACTCATCGCAGGTGTTCTCTATGCCTTCTCGGGCTTTTCCATTTACAACATCTTCTTTAACCATTTTCACGAGGCGCTGGTGTTCTTCCCATTGATGCTGCTCGGTGTCGAGCAATATATGAAAGACGGCAAGCGCGGACTGTTTGCCCTCGCGGTGCTGCTAAGTGCGCTTTCCAACTACTATTTCTTCATCGGACAAGCGTTCTTCATTGTGATCTACTGGGTCATCCGCGCGATGTCGGGCGAATGGAAAAAATGCGGCCGCCGCTTCTTCGGGCTGTGGCTGGAGGCGCTGCTCGGCACGCTCGGCGCGGCAATTCTGCTGATGCCGTCCTTCTTCTCTGTGATACAGAACTCCCGTACCGACAACTATGTCGAGGGTTGGGAGCTGCTCATCTACGGCACCAACCAACGACTGTACGACATTCTGCACAGTTTCCTGTTCCCGCCCGAACTGCCGGCGCGCGCCAATTTCCTGCCCGATGCGAACAACAAATGGTCGTCGATGACCGCGTGGCTGCCCGTGTTCGGCTGTACGGGAGCGATCGCCTATTTCCAGAGCCGCAAGCACACCGACTGGTTGCGGCGGTTGCTCATTGTGCTGTTCTTCTGCGCGACCATCCCCGTGCTCAACGCAATGTTCCAGTTGTTTAATCAGATGTACTACGCGCGGTGGTATTATATGCTCACGCTGATGCTGGTACTTGCGACGATGCTCTGCTTTGAGCAGGACGAGCGGTACCCCACCCATTGGACGCGCGCGATCGGCTGGGCGGGGGGCTTCACCGCTGCGTTCACCGTGCTCATCGGCCTCGTGCCGAAATCCTGGACGCCCGACGAGGAGACAGGCGAGATCACCATCGGCCTCGAAAAATACCCCTACCGCTTCTGGCTGTACGTATTTATCGCGGTCGTCGGGCTGGTGCTGACCTATCTGCTTGTGCGGCTGTTCCTTGACAACAAGCGCCGCTTTATGGCGTGTTGCACGACGGTATGTGTCGGTGTATCGCTGCTGTTCGGGTGGTATTTCCTCGCCGCAGGCAAGTCCAACAGCAACTACCCCGACAATTATGTCATCGAAAAGCTGCTGGAGAACGACGCTTACAACCTGCCCGACAGCGATGTGTTCTCCCGCACCGATATGCACGATGGAATGGATAACCAAGGTATGTACTGGGGACAATCCACCATTCAGGCATTCCACAGCATCGTGCCCGGCTCGGTGATGGATTTTTACAATTCCGTCGGTGTTTCCCGCTCGGTCGGCTCGCGCCCCAAAAGCGAACACTATGCTCTGCGCAGCCTGCTGTCGGTGCGTTGGCTGTTCGATTATGCTCAGGTGGATGGCGACGTGCAGCTGTACAACAAGGATGCCGAGGACTATTTCTCTGTTGACGGCGTGACCAAGATGCCCGATTGGTCGTACTACGATACGCAAAATGGGTATACCATCTACGAGAACGAAAACTACATCCCGATGGGCTTCTTCTACGACAGCTACATCACCCGCTCGGAATACGACTCGCTCGACCAGGGAGAACGCCAGTTCGCCTTGCTCGAAGCGCTGGTTGTCGAGGATGAGGACGTGCCGAGCGTGCCGCTCGAGCACCTCAACATCGACGCCGTCTATTTTGACGGCAGCGACTTTTCGGATATCTGCGCCGAGCGCGCCGCCACCGCCGCCGAGGAATTCACCACGGATAATCGCGGCTTCACCGCCAAGGTGACAGTGAGCGAGACCAACTGGGTGTTTTTTAGTGTTCCGTACGAGAGTGGCTGGGCTGCCACCGTCAATGGCAAGGCTGCCGACATTAAGGTCGTGGGCGTCGGCTTTATGGCAGTCGAGTGCCCTGCGGGCGAGACCGTTACGGTGCGCTTCGATTATGAAACACCCGGCCTGCGTTACGGCATGTATATCTCCGCCGCCGCGCTCGTGCTGTTGCTCGTCTACTGGCTGTTCGCCATCCCACACAACCGCAAACTTAAAAAGGCTACGGTCGTCGTGCCTGTCGGCGAGCCTCTCCCTCCACAGTCGGTCATCACCGAAGCGGGCGATAAGTTTGATCTTTATTCAATATACAAACCCAACGACGATGCACAGGACGACAAAGGCCAAAAAGACACTGAATAAGCAAAGCCCGTCATCGGCATAACCGATGACGGGCATCTTATTGCCCTTTATATTTACGCCGCGTGGCCATCCCGCCGCGAATGTGCCGCTGGGCCTTGTTAACCTCCAGAATACTGCGCACCTGCCCGTAAAGCTGCGGGTTGACCACCCGCAGACGCTCGGATACGTCTTTATGTACGGTGGATTTGCTGATGTGGAATTTCTTTGCAGTCGCACGGACGGTCGCCTTGTTTTCGAGGATATACTCCCCGAGCTCCACCGCCCGTTCTTCTACGGCACCCTTCATGCTATCACCCCATATGTTCGTGTTCTGTACACTATATGAGGAAAATACAACGATTATGACAAGGCATGACAACTCCCATTTGAACCACAAAAGCAGCCGTATTCTAATTGATATTCCGCAAGAAAACGCGTTGCATCATCTCCATTGTATTGATTTTACATTTTTTGTGTGCTATAATTAACACACGATTAACAAAAAGAAAGGAACTTATCTATGAAAGCATTTATGGATGCGGATTTTTTGCTGAGTACCCCTACAGCCGTTCGACTGTATCATGATTATGCAGCAAAAATGCCGATCATCGATTATCATTGCCACGTCAGCCCGAAGGAAATATATGAGGATACGCATTTTGATAATATTACGCAGGTATGGCTTGGCGGCGACCATTACAAGTGGCGTGTTATGCGCTCCAACGGTGTAGACGAATACTACATCACCGGCGGCGCTTCCGACCGTGAAAAGTTCCAGAAGTTTGCCGAAGCGCTACCTCGCGCCATCGGCAACCCCATGTATCATTGGTGTCATTTGGAGCTGAAGGCGTTCTTCGGCTATGAGGGCGCACTCAACGGCGACACCGCCGAAGAGGTGTGGAACCTTGCTAACCGCATCCTTCAGCAGGAGAACATGGGCGTCCGCGGTCTTATCGAGCAGAGCAACGTATGCTTCATCGGCACCACGGATGATCCTGCCGATAGTCTTGAATGGCATAAAAAGCTCTCCGAGGACCCTGCAATGAAAACGAAGGTTGCGCCGTCCTTCCGCCCTGACAAAGCGCTGAATATTGAGAAGGCGGGCTGGCACGAGTATCTGCAGCGCTTAGGCGAGGCGGCGGGCACATCCATCACCACCATCGAGACGCTCAAATCGGTACTGGCTGATCGCATCGCCCTGTTCGATGCGCACGGCTGCCGCGCCAGCGACCACGGTCTGGACAGAATCTCCTTGCAATTTGTATCAGATGCCGAGGTTCAAACCATTATGGACAAGGCTCTGGGCGGCGAGGCGGTTACCGCCGATGAAGCGGATGCTTTCCGTACGCACTTGCTGCTCTTCTGCGCAAGAGAGTATGCACGACTCGGCTGGGCAATGCAGCTGCATTTCAACGCTCTGCGCAACCCCAACACCCAGATGTTTGAAAAGCTTGGCCCCGACACCGGCTTTGATTGCATCGGCCCGTACAACGGTATCACCGATTTGGCTAAGTTGTTGGATACGCTGCAGCTGACCGATGAACTGCCCCGTACCATTCTGTACAGCCTCGACCCCTCGGACAACGCGGCCTTGGCGGTCATCCTCGGCGCCTTCCAGGGCACCGAAGCCGCAGGCAAGCTGCAGCACGGCAGCGCTTGGTGGTTCAACGACAACAAGCAGGGTATGCACGATCAACTCGTCAACCTCGCCAACCTCAGCCTGCTCGGCAACTTTATCGGTATGCTGACCGACTCGCGTAGCTTCCTCAGCTACACGCGCCACGAGTATTTCCGCCGCATTCTGTGCGACCTCATCGGCACGTGGATCGAAAACGGCGAGTACCCCGCGGATATGGACTATGCAGGCACGCTGGTGCAGGACATCTCCTTCAACAACGCAAAGCGCTATTTCGGTATTTAATAGTCCCTTTGAGGGCATAGAAAAAACGGGCACGCATTGCACTGCTCCAATTTGTGCAGACAATACAAAAAGAACCCTATGGTAGCTAAAATTAAATTTTAAGCAACATACTGACATCGCTTTTCAAGTGGTGTCAGTTTTGTTTTTAGTTGGATGCGCTGATGATTGTAGAAAT
>CAJGCA010000052.1 GCA_904501705.1 Clostridiaceae bacterium
CCCGAGTTCACCGCCAGCGTCCTGCTCGCGTATGCGCGCGGTGTGTACCGTCTGGCGCAGGCGGGGCAGACGGGCTGCAAGACCGTGCTCGACGTGCCGCCTGCGATGCTGTCCGCGCTCGACGGTGAGACGCTTCGCCGCACACTACTGTAAGCGATGGAACATCACGAGAAATTCGTCCGCATGACCACCTATCCGGTGGAGCGGCTGATGGGGCGCTTGGCGATCCCCACCATCACCACGATGCTCATCACCGCCTTTTACAATATGGCGGACACCTTCTTCGTCGGGCAACTGCACAACACCAGTGCCACGGGCGCGGTGGGGGTCGTGTTCTCCTTTATGGCGATCATTCAGGCGTGCGGCTTCTTCTTTGGGCAGGGATCGGGCAACGCCATTTCCCGCCTGCTCGGGCAGGAGAAGACCGACGAGGCACAGCGCCTCGCGTCAATCGGATTTTTCTCCGCGCTGCTGACGGGCGGTTTGATTATGGCGCTGGGACTTGCATTCCTCACGCCGCTTGCACGCTTGCTCGGCTCGACCGACACCATCTTGCCGTATGCGAAGGACTACCTGCGCATCATCCTCTTTGGCGCGCCGTATATGACCTCGTCGCTGGTGCTCAATAACCAACTGCGCTTTCAGGGCAACGCCTTTTACGGGATGCTCGGGATGGGTGCGGGCGCGGTGCTCAATGTCGCGCTCGATCCCGTGTTCATCTTCGTGCTGGATATGGGGGTGTCGGGAGCGGCGCTTGCGACGGCGCTCAGCCAGTTTATCGGTTTTTGCATTCTGCTGTTCTGCTGTACCCGTGGAGATAACCTGCGCATCCGCCTGCGGCTGTTCCGCCCGCGGCTCGCCGATTACGGCGTGATCTTGCGCGGTGGTCTTCCGACCCTGTGTCGGCAGGGGCTTTCCAGTGCGTCTACTATATGCCTAAACTATATGGCGGGTGCCTTCGGCGGCGATCCCGCCATCGCGGCGATGTCCATCGCCACGCGGGTGATGCACCTCGCATTCTCCGCGGTCATCGGCTTTGGTCAGGGCTTTCAGCCCGTCTGCGGCTTTAACTTCGGCGCGGGGCTGTACAGCCGCGTCAAGCGCGCGTTTCATTTCTGTGCGCGGGTGTCGACGGTGATCCTCACCGCGGCGGCGATCGCTGGCGCGGTGTTTGCACCGCAGCTCGTCGGGCTGTTTAGCTCCGATCCCGCGGTCATCCCGATCGGGGCGCTGTCCCTGCGGCTGATGTGTGTCGGTCTGCCGTTTATGGGGTGGTACACCTCGGGGAATATGATGCTGCAGACCATCGGCAAGGTGGGCAGAGCCAGCTTTCTGTCGATGTCGCGGCAGGGGATATTCTTCATCCCGCTGGTGCTGGGGCTGCCGCTGCTGTTTATGCTCACGCGCGGGGCGATCGACCCGCTGCTCGGCGTTCAGCTTGCCCAGCCGCTCGCGGATGTAACATCGTTTATCGTGTCTGTTCCGATGACGGTCGGGGTGCTGCGCACCTTCGGCGAGGATACGCCGAGTACAATTAACGAATAAAAAGCACCCGCTCGGTGAGCGGGTGCTTTTGCTTGTCAGTTGACCGAGAACAGATCGTCACAGCGATTCTTCTCGTCGAAGATGAGGTTGTACACAACCTTTTTATAGTCGGCGATGAGAACGTCGTAGGGGGTCTTGCTGCCGAGCGTGTAATGGTTGCCGTCGGCATCGATGACACCGACGGTGTCGATGACCGGCAGCGTTTCGCTGAGCTTTAGGAGATACTGATTATATGCGGGCATCTCCACGCCGGCGACCTGCATCATATAGGATGAGAGATAGTTCGCGCCGAGGCGGTCGATCTCCCGCTCCTCAATATCGTAGTTTGCCCAGATGTAGAACGGCGTGATGTACTGCTGTTGCAGCTGCTCGGTGGTCAGCTCTAGCTCGCTCGACACGCCCTGCAAACGGTTAACGAACGCGCTCTCGACGTTCGGCTGATGATCGCCGAACATACAGATGATGGTCGGCTCATCCTGCAACGCAAAGTAGTTGACCAGCTCCTCAAACGCCGCGTCGGACGCCTTGATGAGCGAGAGGTACTGGTTCGCCTTGGGGTAGGCAGTGGCAAATGCGGGATCGGTCACACCGTTAATGCCCGTGACATAGACGTCCTCGGTGAAATTTGCGGTCTTTTCGGTATAGCCGCCGTGGTTCTGCATTGTGACGTTGAAGAGGAAGAAGGGCTGACCCGCGTCGCGGTTTTCGTACATCTCGATGATCTTTTTATAGTCATAGCTGTCGCTGACATACCGCCGCAGCAGCACGTCGTCATAGGGGTATTCCTGCGCGACCAGCTCCTCGAGCACCGCGGTGCTGTAGCCGCTGTTCTGATAGGCGATGAGGGTGTCGTAGCTGATGATCGAGTTAATGGAATCGAAGCGGTTGAAGCCGAGGTTTTTGTATACGTTCGGACGGTTCCAGCCGCTGGCATAATAGGGGTGGAACGCGAGCTGCGTATAGTTCTGCGCACCGAGTGTAGACACGAGCGAGTAGAGCGGGTTTTTCACATACAGCATAAAGGCGTTGCTGCCCGCGGGGAAGAAGGACATCGGCGCGCCCGTAAGGAACTCAAACTCCGAGTTGCTGGTACTCGCGCCGATGACGGGAACGTAGAGATTGCCGCGCACCGTGTTTTCGGTCAGGTTGCGCAGGAAGGGCATATAATCGACGTTGGTCTCGAGGTCGCCGAGCACCGACAGATCCGAGAGCGACTCGTTCATAATGCAGATGATGTTCGGGGTGACGCCGTTGCCCACCGCGTTGTTGTTGTCGCCGATCGCGTCGGTGACGATGCCTTCGATCTTGTCCGCGTCATAGCCTGCAGGCTCCTTAACGGAGATATATTTGGTGTTAAGACAGAAGTTCATCACCACGCCCGTCTTACGGTAGCCGCGGTTCTGGCTCCAGAAGTCGGGGGAGAGCCCCGCCTGCGCATACAGATCGGTGAAGAGGTAGATCGACACGATGCAGACGGTGAGCACACCGAAAAAGACGCGGGAGGCAACCTTGAGGATGAAGTGCATCCGCGGGGTGCGCATCCGTAGGGCGGTGACGGTGAGGAAGACAAGCAGCAGCACCGCGATGACCACCTGATAATTGAAGGAGAAGTCATAGGCGGCGGCAACGTTCGCGGCAGTACCAGCGGCGAACAGGTCCATTGGAATGAAGGGTGTTCCGCGGAATGCTTTGACATAATAATTCGTCAGTGCGAGGATAAAGAACAGCCCATTCATCATCAGCATCGGCAGACGATAGCTGCCGGAGAAGACGTACACCGCACCGTAGAACAACATGTACAGGATATAATTGAGGAATAGTGTGCGGGGGGACCAGTCCCAGGTGAACACGCCGTTGAGGCATTCTGCCATGGTCATGGCGACGATGGGGAGAAGCAGTACGATGACGGTGTTAACGATCACTTCCGCCTTTTGCGGCAGGTCGATACGCACGGCTGCGATCAGCCCGATGAGGACGGACGCGATGAGGCACAGCACATATAATAGCGTGCCTTGTGTGACCTCGGCCTGCAGGAAGCGGGGCGTGTGCACCAGCACGAGCGTGAGCAGCAGCGCGGCGAGCACGCCGCCGACAATCAGGCTTGGCTGTGTGACGGTGAAGGAGATGTGCACGCCGAGTGAGCGGGTCGCCGACCACGCGAGGCGCTTTGGCGGTTTTTCAGTTAGTTGAATGTCGTTATCAATGGCCGGCAAGCGACGCATCTCCTTTCCAAAGATGAATAACTTATTTATTATAACACGCTATAACACACTTTTGTGAATAATGTGTGAATTGCTGTCGCGTTTTGCGGCTTTTTGCGATAAGCGCCTACCCCTGACAAAAAAATCACAAGAAACCGATTTTTTCCCGAAATAACGATTGCTTTTTTGCGAAAAAGGTAGTATAATACTACTGTTTTATAATGGGCAGGGATGGGATTTTTTTCAACTGCTCAAAAAAAGAACTTGGAGGAATGATGAAAATGTTATTGCTGGCGAAAGAAACAGCCGGTGCGATCCTCAGCGACGCGGGACTCACCATCTTGACCGGTCTGGTCGTGGTGTTTGCGGTGCTGCTGCTGTTGGTGTTTGTGTTTAAGGCGTTCGGCACGATTATGTCCCGCCTCGAGAACATCGAGAAGGCGACCGGTGCGGCTCCCGCCGCTGTTCCTGCAGCTGCCGCGGCTCCCGCTCCCGCGCCTGTCGCCGCGGTGGGGAACACCGAGCCCGTGTCCACTAAGCCCGAGATCCAGAACGGCATCCCCGACGAGACGGTCGCGGCGATCTCCGGTGCGATTGCGTGTATGGCTCCCGCCGGCAAGCAGTATGCTGTGCGCAGCATTATGAAAAAGTAAGGAGTTTTAACCATGGACAAGTTTTTACAAGCCCTTGCGGATCTGTGGACGGACTCCGGTCTCGCACAGCTTCTCAATTTCGAAAACGGCGGTTGGAAGAATCTCATTATGATCGCCGTCGCCTGCGTGCTGCTGTTTCTTGCCATCAAGAAGCAGTTTGAGCCCCTGTTGCTGCTGCCGATCGCGTTCGGTATGCTGCTCGTCAACCTGCCGCTCGGCGGCGTGATGGATCCTCAGCGCAACTCGATGGTTGCGTTTACGGATGCGGAGCTCGTGCAGTATGTCGACGGCACCTATGAGCAGGTCTATCCCGTCTATGAGCAGGAATTGACCCTCAATCCCGAGTATTACTCGCAGGTCAAGACCATCACCAATGCCAACGGCACTGAGGTGCAGGTCATTTACAGCGGTGATAGCGTGTATAAGGTGAAGGGCGATCTTTCTTCCGGTGACGTGATATTCATCGTGCCGCACTGGCAGCACTTTGAGCAGGGCGGTCTGATGTGGTATCTCTATCAGGGTGTTAAGTTCGGTATTTACCCGCCGCTGATCTTCCTCGGCATCGGTGTTATGACCGACTTCGGTCCGCTGCTGTCCAACCCCAAGAGCTTCTTGCTCGGTGCGGCGGCACAGCTCGGTATCTTCGTTACCTATTTCGGTGCGCGTTGCCTGAACCTGCTTCCCTTCGCGGAGGCGTGGGGCATTGACTTTACCCCCGCGCAGGCGGCGTCCATCGCCATCATCGGCGGTGCGGACGGCCCGACCGCCATCTTCCTGGCCTCCAAGCTCGCGCCCGAGTTGCTCGGCGCGATTGCGGTGGCGGCATATTCGTATATGGCGCTGGTGCCGATCATCCAGCCGCCCATTATGAAGGCGCTGACTACCAAGAAGGAGCGCTCGGTCGTGATGACCCAGCTGCGCACCGTGTCCAAGACCGAGAAGATCCTCTTCCCGATCATTGTCACCATCATTTGCGTGCTGCTGCTGCCCTCGGCTGCTCCGCTGATCGGTATGCTGATGCTCGGCAACCTGATGCGTGAGAGCGGTGTGGTTGAGCGTATCAGCAAGACCGCGCAGAACGAGCTGATGAACATTGTTACCATCTTCCTCGGCGTGACGGTCGGTGCGACGGCGAATGCGTACAACTTCCTCAAGCCCACCACACTGCTTATCATCTGCCTTGGCCTGATTGCGTTCTGCTTCGGTACGGCCGGCGGTGTGTTGCTTGGCAAGCTGATGTATGTCATCACCGGCGGTAAGGTCAACCCCCTCATCGGTTCTGCCGGTGTGTCGGCTGTGCCGATGGCTGCGCGCGTATCGCAGAAGGTCGGTCAGAGCGAGAACCCCTCGAACTTCCTGCTGATGCACGCGATGGGTCCGAACGTCGCCGGCGTTATCGGCTCGGCGGTTGCGGCAGGTGTGCTGCTGACGTTGTTCGGTTAATTCATTAAAATCCAAGCAAGAGGCTGGGCAAAGTATTTGCTCAGCCTCTTTGTGACCAATGAGGTGTTTTTATGCCCACTCCACAAGACATGCTTACGTTGCGACGGGCGATTCTCGACCGTCAGTTTGCGCGGATGAACGCGCCGCAGCGGCTGGCGGTGTTCCACACCGACGGCCCGCTGCTTATTCTCGCGGGTGCGGGCAGTGGCAAGACCACCGTGCTGGTTAACCGCATCGCGAATCTCGTGCGTTTCGGCGGCGCGTATCACTCGAGCGAGATGCCCGCTTCTATCTCACCCGAGCAGGAGCAGAAGCTGCGCGATTGCGCGGCGGGACTTGTTCCGCTCGACGGCGAGCTCGTGGGTCTGCTCGCGGTCGATCCCTGCCCGTCCTATCGCATTCTTGCTATCACATTCACCAATAAGGCGGCGGGCGAGCTCAAGGAGCGCCTTGTGCGGATGCTCGGGGAGGAGGGGGATGAGGTCGAGGCGAGCACCTTCCACTCCTTTTGCGCGCGCATTATGCGCCGCGAGGGGGAATATCTCGGGTATTCGCGCCATTTCACTATCTACGACACCGATGACAGCCGACGTCTGATGAAGACCTGTATGAAGGAGCTGAATATCGACGAGAAAACGCTCGGTCACAAGGCGATCCTCGGCGAGATCAGCCGCGCGAAGGACGAGCTGCTCGAGCCCGCTCAATACGCCGCGCGTTACGCGAACAGCGGGGATATCCGCCTGC
The DNA here is from genome assembly GCA_904501705.1 of Clostridiaceae bacterium. Classification (GTDB taxonomy): domain Bacteria; phylum Bacillota; class Clostridia; order Oscillospirales; family Acutalibacteraceae; genus UBA5905. Next base: position 6,587 of record CAJGCA010000052.1, read on the forward strand.
GGCTTGTGGCGCGCGCTTATGTGGAATACCAGAAGCGCTTGCGCGAGGCGGACGCAATGGACTTTGACGATCTGCTGTGCCGCACGGTGGAGCTGTTTCAGAAATTTCCTGAGGTGCTCGAACGATATCAGCGGCGTTTTCGTTACCTGATGGTAGACGAGTATCAGGACACCAACCACGCGCAGTATGAGCTCATTCATCTGCTCGCCGAGAAGTCGGGGAATCTTTGCGTGGTCGGCGACGATGACCAGAGTATCTACAAATTCCGCGGCGCGACGATCGAGAATATCCTCAATTTTGAGGAGGAGTTCCGTAATTGCCGCGTTATCCGTCTGGAGCAGAACTACCGCTCGACAGCGCGTATCCTCGACGCCGCCAACGCGGTCATCGCGAAGAATGTCGGTCGAAAGGGCAAGACCCTGTGGACGGAGAACGCCGAGGGCGATCCCATCCGCACCGTGGTGGTTGACAACGCCGAGGAGGAGGGCAAGTTCATTGCCGATACCATCCTCACAGGCGTGTCGCAGGGGCGAAAATTCAGCGAATACGCCGTTCTCTACCGTGCCAACGCACAGTCCAACGCCATCGAGCAGGCGCTCATCAAGAGTGGTGTTCCGTATCGTATTATTGGCGGCCACCGCTTCAACGACACGAAGGAAGTCAAGGACGCGATGGCGTATCTGCGGGTCATTAACAACCCCGAGGACGAGGTCAGCCTGCGTCGCATCATCAACGAGCCGAAGCGCGGCATCGGCGATGCGACCATCGACAAGGCGGCGCTGATCGCCGCAGGTTTGGGCGATTCGCTGTATGCGGTGTTCAGCCGTGCTGCCGACTATCCCGAATTGAGCCGCGCATCTGTTAAGCTCACCGCCTTTACAGAGATGATGGATGATCTGCGGCGGATGTCGGAGGATCCCGAAAACTCCCTGCACCTGCTATATACCACGATGCTGGAGACAACGGGCTATCTCGCGATGTGGAAAGCGCAGGGAGACGTCGAATCGGGGCGCGTCGAGAACCTGGAAGAATTGTCCTCGTCCATTCAGCAGTATGAGAAGAACTGCGGCGAAGACTACGCAGAACTCGCCGGCTTCCTCGAGGAGCAGGCGCTGATGACCGATATTGACAACTACGATGCCGATGCGGACGCGACGGTGCTGATGACGATGCACGCCGCGAAGGGCCTTGAGTTCCCCGTGGTGCTGTTGCCCGGTTTCGAGGACGGCATTTTCCCCGGGTATCAGACGATGTTCGATCCGAACGAGCTGGAGGAGGATCGCCGTCTGTGTTACGTGGCGATTACCCGCGCGCGGGAAGAACTATACATCACCCGTGCGCAGAGCCGTTTGTTGTACGGTCAGACCAACCGCAACGCGCCCTCGCGCTTTATGCGGGAGATCCCGCACGAGCTGACCGAGGAGATCGATCGCCGCCGTCCCGCGGCGGTGAATTTCGGCGGCGGTATGGGCGGCTCGCGCTACGGTAGTTACGATCATTCTTATCATAAGCAAGGGTACACCCAAACCGCCGGTCAGCATAGCCACGAGGCGTTCCGCTCGGCGGGCGACCGCCCGACGGGCAGCCGCGTGACGGTGGCGAGCACAGCGGCGAAGCCCGCGACCGCGTGTACGTGGCAGGTTGGTGACCGCGTCGCTCACGCGAGCTTCGGCGAGGGCGTCATCATGGGAATGACCCCGATGGCGGGGGACACCCTGCTGATCATTCAGTTCGACAAGGTCGGACAGAAGAAGCTGATGGCGAATTACGCTAAGCTAACGACGATATAACGGATATAGGAAAAGGTGCTTGCAGACATTGTCTGCAAGCACCTTTTTGTTTACACAAAAACGAAAATATGATTGTAGGGGGCGGCATCCTCGACGCCCCGCAAAGGGAGGTGCTCACAAAATCGCGGGAACAAAACAGCGGTGGGTGACATACATTGGTATTGAGACAGAGTCGGGCGGCTCCGCGCGCCGTGCGACGCGCTCGAAAATTTGAATAGGAGGAATCTCTATGGCGGAACCCAAGTTTGTCCGTGACAACGGATGTAAAGAGGCCGTCTGTGTGGATGCCGGTCGGGTGTATGACAGCTGTTGTGAATAAGTGCAGACAAGAGCAACACGGCACGACCACACATAGAGTTGTAGGTGGCGATGCCCACATCGTCCCGTCTTGTCGGTTACGCTTTCATTTTGATTTCTAATACAAACTCCTCGGGCAAAGCGTTCAGGGCTTTTTTATATGTGATTCTTTCAATAAATAACCGTAAAAACGCGTTTCTACCTGCTGCATTCGCCCGTGCATAGGCGGTCGCGGTGTCGATTGGGGCAGGGGGCGGCGCGGGCGGCGACGCTGTCGGCAGAGCGGCGCGCTGTTCTTCCAGTGCCGCGCGGCGGCGGGTAAATTCCTCTGGTGTATACACCCCTTGCTCCACAAGCTGATACAGCCGCGCCTGCTGATTCTCGATCTGCTGCCGCCGCAGGACGGCGAGGTCGCGCGGAGCGGGCGTGACTTTTTGCTCGATGGTCGTCGGCAACAGCGGCAGCAATGCCGCCACCACCGCATCCTCGACCGCGCCCAGCCGCGAGGCGACATTGCACCCCACCCGTGGGCAAATGATGCTCTCCTGTCGCCGCGTGCGGCTCGCGGGCAGGCGCTGCAACGGTGCGCCGCAAAAGCCGCAGACGATCAGCCCCGCGAGCGGGTTTTTCAGCGTTCTTTTCGTTGTTGGTGGATGCGCCCGCGCGCGGCGGATCGCCGCCGCCTCGGCGAACTCCCGCTCGCTGATGAGCGGCGGGTGCAGCCCCTCGGTGTCTAGCGTACCGTCCGCGCCGCACCGACGTACCCGTCCGCAGTAGACGGGGTTTGCGAGAATGTTCAGCACTGCCGTACGACCAAAAGCGGCGGCGCGGCGGGGGAGAATCCCCATCGCGTGCAGGCGGTCGGCAATCTGCTGACAACCGAGCCCCTCACGCGTATACCACGCAAAGATGAGCCGCACCGCTTCGGCTTCTTCGTCGATGGGCGCGAGCGACGGGTGTCCGTCGATGATTACGCGTCGATAGCCGTAGGGCGGCAACGACAGAAAGCCGCCCTCCTCCGCTGTGCGCCGCACGCCGCGCTGCAGACGGCGCTTAATGAGCTTTAACTCCTGCCGCGCCATAAAGCTCTCGAACTCGGAATATGTCTCGTCAAGATCGTTGTTGAGGTCGTATACTTTACGCGGTGTGACGATGCGCACACCCGCGCATTTGAGCGTGTCGAGGATATACCCTTGCTCTGCCATCGATCCGCGCCCAAGCCGGTCGATATCCATACAAAGCACCGCATCAAATTCGCCATTTTCGCAGTCAGCGAGCAACCGTTGCATCTGCTCGCGCGCGCATAGCCGATCCCCTGACACCACCTCACGGTAGACGGCGGCGATGCCGATGCCCTCGCGTGCCGCTAAATGTCGCAATGCGTCCTCGTGTCGTCGCAGGGTCGTTTCCGCCGCCTCATGTGGGTCGTCCGCACGGCTCTTACGCAGATACATTGCCGCGTTCATTACCATCACCTCAAAGATTTATATGCATTCCTATCGATAATTAGCCGAAACCACTTGACACAGAACAAATGTTCGTTTACAATAGAATTGTACACAAAAAACAGCAGCTGCGTGGGGTGAACGCGGCTGCTGTTTCATATAGTGTACTGAGGTGAGAGGTTTGAAAACCACGAAAGAAACTCAACAGCAACACAATAGGAAGGAAAAAGGAGAGCCGTCGGTGCGTATTCACGCACCGACGGCTCTTGACACCGCGCAGCTGCATACCGTTTTGTGTTGCTGGTGGGAAGACAGAAAGGAGTTATGGGATGATCAAGCTAACGGACTGGATCGCGGCGATTCCGCCCGAGGATAAGACGATCGCCTACGTCGGTGAGCACGAGTCGGTCACGCGGGAGTTTTTTCTGCCCGATCTCAGCTATCAGGAGTATGCGTTTTATTTAGATCTGGCGTTTGATCTGTCGACGGTAACGACCGTAGAAAAACCGCGCGAGATCCAGACGACCCAGCAGACGACCACCGAGAAGGTCAACGCGGACGGCACGACCGTGTCGGCGACCGCCAATATCAATAAGGAAAGCTATACAGACGAACATATCACCGTGGATTGCAAGGCCGAAACCGACATTGCGCCGCTGGCGAAGTTGGTGCGGGAGGACGGCATTGCGCTTATCTGGACGGTGCTGTGCCAGCAGACGCAGCTACCGGGGCTACTGCGCGCGACGCTGCGAGCTGTCGGGCCGAACGGTGAAATCAAAAAATCGGCGATGATGCTGTTTATCGTTGCGCCGTCGGTCGGGGCATCGCCTGCGGCGGCGATTCCGCTCACGGAGCACGAGCAGATGGAACAGGCGATGGTGCAGGCGTTCGAGCTGGCGGCGCAGAACAAGATCGAGGAGTTGATCGACGATGCCAAGGAGTGGGCTGACAACGTCAACGGCGTGTATGTCGGCAGCGGCGATATGCCCGCTGCGGCGGTCATTCAGATCGATCCCGAGGGCGAGGCGCTGCTGCTGGATAATGCGATGTCTGACGCCAGCGAGAATGTCCCCAAGACCAAGGTGGTCAAAGCGTATGTGGACAAGATCGCCAAGGAAAGCACGTCTTATCTGGGCTGCTTTTACCGCACGGTGAACGGCGTGACCGAGTGGCTCAATCCGCCTATGATGGCTGGAAAGGAATACCGTACCGTCGAGCGCTATCACGGCAAGCCCGTGTACGTGCAGGAGGTTGCGGTCGGTGCACTGCCGAATGCGACTTCTAAGAGCTATAATGCGTACATCGGCAATGTGGATTGTGTATTCTACGCGAAACTGGCCGTTGAGGAAGCGAGCAGCGGGCGTACATTTGCGCACGAGGCGTCTGACACCAAGTGCTATGCGGGTGAGGATAGCGGCGGATATATGTACATCGCCATCACAACAACGAACGACGCCTCAGGAAACAACGGCTTTGTGACCGTCAAGTACACAAAGACCACCGACGCGGTCGGCTGAGAAAGGAGTGAAGTAGATGGCACTGTTGAGAATACGTAAGCCCGACGGGGAGATCGTCGAGATCGCGAGCCTACCTGGCGTAAAAGGCGAGGATGGCAAGACACCTGAAAAAGGGGTGGATTACTTCACACCCGAGGACATACAGGAGATCCTCGTCCCTGCCACATCCAAGACATACGGCACCGTCAAGGTTGCGGAC
>CAJGCA010000053.1 GCA_904501705.1 Clostridiaceae bacterium
GGGCGACCGTCCACTGAGACATAGTCGGCGGCGATCAGCTCCTTCGCCTTCTCGCGACCACCCGCATAGCCGTTGTGCACAAGCCAGGTATCCAAACGGACACCGTCATTCGCCGCCATGGTCTTCCTCCTGTGCGGGACAAGCAAACTTGTCCGTATGCTCGCGGATAAAGGCAGCGATGCCCGCGGCATCTAAGCCCACCGCCTGCAGACCCTGCTCGGTCGTGCACGCGCCGAGTGTCACGTCAATCGCGCCTACGGCGTAGTGGCCGCTGTAGTCCGCCTGTGCAAGACGATTGCCGACCGATTCACCGACACCGCCCGCGCGGCTGACCTCTTCAAAGAACAGCACGCAGTCGTATTCCGCCATCTTGGCGATGACCTCGTCCTCCACGGGGTGGATGCGGTTGAGCTTAAGCACCGCGGGATAACAGCCGTTCTGCTGCAGCCGACGGCGCGCCGCCAGCACCTCACCGTAGGTGCGCCCGTAGGTGACGAGCAACAACTTCTTGTCCTTGCCTTCGGTCAGGGTGTAAGGCTGATACGACGGCTCGTAATCGGCGAGCAGCGGATTCTCTCCACCCTTCGGGTAACGCACCGCCGCGATGCCGTCGGTGTCGTACAGCGCCTGCCGCAGATGTCGCTCGAGCTCACGGAACGTACTCGGCGCATAGATCGTCGTGTGGGGGATGGCGCGCAGCATCGCAACGTCGTAGATACCCTGGTGCGTCTCGCCGTCCTCCGGCACCACGCCCGCACGGTCGATCGCCAGCACGATGTGGTTATTCATAATCGACGTGTCGTTAATGAGCTGATCGTAGCTTCTTTGCAGAAAGGACGAATACACCGCAAACACAGGGAGTAGTCCACCCGCGCCCATACCCGAGGCGAAGGTCACCGCGTGCTCCTCCGCGATACCCGTGTCGAAAAAACGAGTGGGATACTGCTCGGCGAACGGCTCGAGGCAGGTGCCCTTGATCATCGCCGCGGTGATCGCCACAATGCGGTCATCCTCCGCCGCCAGTCGGCACATCGTCTCACCAAAGGTCGAGGAGAAAGTCGGCGACGAGGTCGCCACCGCGCCCGCGCGGCTGTCAAAATGCGAAATGCCGTGATAGGTGTCAGGGTTCTTCTCCGCAAAGGCGTAGCCCTTTCCCTTTACCGTCGCGACGTGCAACACCACGGGGCGGTCAACGCTCTTCGCGGCGCGCAGTGCCTGCATCAGATCGCCAAGATCGTGCCCATCCACGGGACCCATATAGTGAAATCCCATATTCTCAAAAAACGAAGTGTGCGCGAATAGGGATCGCTTCATTTTCTTCTTCCAGTTGTGCACCAACCGATTGAGCGGCTTGCCGATCAGCGGAATGTGGATCAATGCGCTGGTTAAGTGTTGCTTAAAGCGCACGTACCGTACCTTGGTGCGCAGATGGGTCAGATAGCGGGAGACAAAGCCCACATTCTGACTGATGGACATCTTGTTATCGTTGAGAATGATGATCAATCGGTCATCACTGCGTCCTGCGTTGCTCAATCCCTCGTACGCCAGGCCGCCCGTTAGCGCGCCGTCACCAATAATCGCGACGGTGTAACCATCGTCACCTGTCAAGGCCTTGGCCTTTGCAATGCCATTAGCCGCAGAAATAGACGTGCTGCTGTGACCCGTGATAAACGAGTCGTGCTCGCTCTCCGACGGCTTCGGGAAACCTGACACGCCGCCTTGTCGGCGCAGAGTGCCGAAGTCGGCGTAGCGATCCGTGAGCAACTTATGCGCATAGCACTGGTGACCGACGTCCCACACAAGCGCATCGTGCGGGGTGGTGAATTCACGATGCAGTGCCACGGTCAGCTCCACCACGCCCAGATTGGACGCGAGGTGACCGCCGTTCGCAGAGACGATGTCGATCATCGTCTGCCGCAGCTGTGCGCAAAGAGCGGTGAGTTCTTTTTTATTCAGTTGTTTGATGTCCGCGGGAGAATGAATATTCCCGAGTTCCACCATAACTTCACCTTCTTATCAGTGGTTGCGTGTCAACAAGGCCTGCGCGAGTTGCCGCAAGGAATTCGCTTCTTCGCCGAACACCGTGAGCGCCTCCAGTGCCGTCTGCGTACGCTCGGCGGCAAGGCGGTGCGCCTCGTCGAGACCGAGCAGTGACACGTAGGTTACCTTCTCGTTGTCGGCATCGCTGCCGACAGGCTTACCAAGCTCCTCCGCCGACGCGGTAACGTCCAGAATGTCATCCACGATTTGGAAGGAAAGCCCGACGTTGTAGCCAAACAGGCGAGCCGCCTCTTCCTTCTCGGGATCGGCACCCGCAAGCCGCGCACCCATCACGCAGGCGGCGGTCAGCAGAGCTGCAGTCTTGCCCTCCTGCAGGGCTTCGAGGGTGGGCAGCCCAATTGCCTTGCCCTCACTCTCGAGGTCAATGACCTGACCGCCGACCATCCCATCGATGCCGCTCGCATCTGCCAGCGCGGACGCCGCACCGAGCACCCGCTCGGCAGGGAGAGCTACACGGCTATCAGCACGCAACATCGTTTCAAACGCGAGATTGAGCAGCCCATCGCCCGCGAGCAGCGCCATCGTCTCGCCGTACACCGCGTGGGTGGACGGGCGACCGCGGCGCAACAAACTGTTGTCCATACAAGGCAGATCGTCGTGTACTAGCGAATAGGAATGGATCATCTCAATCGCCATCGCAAACGGCATTGCCGCCGCGACATCGCCGCCGCACAGACGGCAGAACTCCAGCGTCAGCAAGGGACGAATACGCTTGCCGCCGTCGGTGCAGGCATAGGTCATCGCCTCTGCGACGGTGTTTTGCAGGCCGCCCGTCTTCGGCATATACGCGGGCAGTGCCCGCTCAAACGCCGCGCAGTGCTCACGCAGCTGCGCAGAATACATCATATCAGCCATTAGTATACCCCTTAATCGGATAATTCTTCGCCCATATCCTCGCCCTGACGGTCATTCATTTCCACGCCGCCGCCCTGCTCAAGGTCGGTGAGCTTGACGATCTTCTGCTCCGCCTCTTTGAGCTGTTTACTGCAGTAGGCGGTGAGCTTTGTACCCTCTTCAAACAATTTCAGCGAATCGTCGAGACTGCATTTACCACCCTCGAGCGCCGCCACGATCTGCTCGAGGCGGGTCATCGCCATTTCAAACGTCAGTTCGGTTGCCATAATTATGCCTCCTCTATCGTATTTACAGAGCAATGCAACGTACCATCAGTCACGCGCAAACGCACAGTGTCCCCCACCTGCGTGCGGGTAACGCTATCCAGCACCTGTCCGTCGGCGGCATAGCCGATCGCGTAGCCGCGCCCGAGCACCTTAAGAGGGCTGAGGGCGTCGAGCTTCGAAGCTGTCGCCGCGAGACGGCGATCCGCCACACCGAGCGACTGCTTCGCCGCCGAAGCAAAGCGGCGGGTGATCATATCCAACCGCATCGCCTGCTCCTCGGTATAATACTGCGGCGCGGATAAGCACCGCTTGTTCTTGATAAGCTGCAGATCACGGGCACACGCCTCAATGCGTGCGCGGCAGCCGTTCAGCAGCCGCCCGCGAGCGGTATCCACCGCCGCCATCAGCCGATGCTGATCGGGTACAGCGAGCTCCGCTGCCGCCGAAGGGGTCGGCGCACGCAGATCGGCAACAAAATCGCAGATGGTAAAATCCGTCTCGTGACCGACCGCAGAAATAATCGGAATCGCCGACGCGGCAACCGCGCGGGCAACCTCTTCTTCGTTAAACGCCCACAGATCCTCGATCGAGCCGCCGCCGCGCCCCACAATGAGCACGTCCGCCGCACCCATCGTGTTAAATCGCTCGATCGCGCTTGCAACCGAAGCTGCGGCGCCCTCGCCCTGCACCAGCACGGGACAGAACACCACCCGCGCAAGCGGAAAACGTCGCCCGAGGACGTTGAAGATATCCCGCACCGCCGCGCCCGTCGGCGACGTGATGACGCCGACACGCATCGGGTAAGGCGGCAGGGGCTTCTTGCGGCTATCGTCGAACAACCCCTCGGCGGAAAGCTTCTTCTTTAGCTGTTCGAAGGCGATCTGCAAGGCACCGACGCCGTCGGGCTGCATCTCTTCGATATAGATCTGGAACGTGCCGCCCGCCTCATACAGCGACACCCGCGCTTTCACGATCACCTTCATCCCGTTTTCGGGCTTAAAAAGAAGCTTGGACGCGTGGCCGCGGAACATCACCGCCTTAACAACGGCGTTCTCGTCCTTAAGGGACATATACATATGCCCCGATTGATAGTGATGGGTAAAGTTGGAGATCTCACCGCTGATGTAAATTTCCGCGAGCTTTTCGTCCCGCTCGAGGATCATACGGACATAGCGGTTGAGTTGACCAACAGTTACAACCTTCATCAGCCTTCACCTTCTTCTGCTATACGACATAGATACGCAATCCCCACCGCGTTATCGGCAGAATAGGCGGGCGGGGCAAACCGTCCGCCGTAGGTCTCGCTAAAATGCTCACGCAGGATGCTGTTGGACATCACGCCGCCCGCATAAACAAGCGGCAGATCACCGACCTGCGAAAGCAGCGCTTTGGTCATCCCATCGAGCGCCGCCGCGACGCTATCGAGGCAAAACCGCGCGACCTCTTCGGGCGGCTCGCCCTTGGCGATACGGTCGCGGCACTGATTCTCCACCCCTGAGAGGTGGCAATCAAAGCCACGCACAGGCACACGGGGCTTGTACACCCGCTGCGCCTTCAGCGCCAGTTGCTCGAGCGCGGGTCCCGCAGGAAAACTAAGCCCCAGCATCCCGCCAACACGGTCAATGAGCTGTCCCGCCTTAAGATCCAGCGAGTGACCCACCACGCGGCAGGATAGAATATGCTCGTTACTCGGTTCGACAAGCAGCGCATCCGTCGTGCCGCCCGACACATGAAACGCCAGAAACGGCCGCTCACGCCATTCGGGACAGCCCGCGCCGACCAGCGCCGCCATCACGTGACCCTGCTGATGGGTAAAAAAGTGCACCGGCACGCCGAGCACCGCTCCGAGCTGTCGCGCCGCACCGGCGCCGACTAAAAAACACGGCATATACGAGCCGTCGGTCTGCTGCGGCCTGTCCGACGCGGCGACCGCCCGCACACCGAGAGCTAACTGCTCGCGCAGACCCTCCACCATATCGGGCAGCTGGCGCGTGTGGTGAAACACCGCATCGCTCTGCCGCAAGCCCATCTCCCCCGCCTTAACAGGCAGGAGCTTCTTGACCTGCGTAACCGTCCCGTCGGCGGCGCAATACGCCGCCGAGGTGGTATAATTGCTGGTATCCAGCCCGAGAAAACCGCTCATACGCTCTCGGGCGTCTCGCGGGAAATGCTACCGAGGATACCGTTGATGAACGGCGCGTCCTCGTCGCCTCCGTATTTCTTCGCCAGCTCCACCGCCTCGTTGATGGACACGCTCACGGGGATGCTCTCCTCGTACAGCATCTCGTATACCGCCAGGCGCATCACTGACAGCGCCACGCGGGAGATGCGCTCCTTGCTCCACTTGACGGAGTAAGCAGCGATCTTGTCATCCAGCTCAGCAAGATGCGCCTGCGCGCCCGCCGCGAGCGCCAGCGCAAAGGCGGACACGGGCGTATCCCGCGCCTCACTCGCCGCGGCCGCCAGCTGATCCACCGGCTGATCGTTAAACATCATTTCAAACAGCAGGGCGAACGCCTGCTCACGGGATTCCCGTCTGGTCATAATAAACACTCCTGTATGTTTCGGTTTCGTATGCGCATAATTATACACTCAAAAATAGCAAGAAAGCCCTCCACCACCGCAGAGGGCTTATCTCACTGTATTACGCGTTCGTCTCCTCGAGGGTCATACCCTCGACATGGACGTTGATGCGGGTGACCGGCTTGCCGGTCATCGACTGTACCGCCGACTTGACGCTCTGCTGAATCTTGGCGGCAGTCTCCTGAATCTTTGCCCCCTGTTTGAGGTTGACGTACACGTCCAGCACCGTCTCGTGCTCGTTGTTGGTCACCTTCACCGCCTTGGGCGCAACCGTATTTGCCACGATACCGCGCAGATCGGTCGGGCGCTTCGCCATACCGGCAACGCCGGGAATCTCGCTCGCCGCCGTGCACGCGATGGAAGCGATCACATCCTCCGATATGATGCAACTGCCTTCTGCGGGCTTAAACTCATTGACATCCATTGCTAAGTCCTCCTTAGATAGAGTTTAATTAATACTTATGGCTCTATTATACCACAAACTTTCCATTTAGCAATGGTTTTTGCAAATTTATTCGAAGATTTATGCTTTCTTCGCGGTGATCTGCACCTTATCCGCGGCAATGCTACCGTGCTTTAACACGATTTCAAGAATCTGCAAGCTTTCCTGCTGCTGCAGCTGTTCCGCTTGTACGACCACGCTGCACACATCCCCGTCGATAAACACCACGCTGTCCGCGAAGCCCTTGGCAAGGATGAGGTTCTCGATATTGCTCTCCTGCAGCACCCGCTGTGCCACGGCGGATGCAAGCTCCTGCGCCTGCTTTTTCTCCTCCGCCGAGGCATCGGCACGACCGAGCGTCTCCTGCACCAGCCGCAAAGACTCCTCCCTCGCCGCGATGCGGGAAGCGCGCGCCTGATCGAAATAATCCTCCGTCTGCGTCGCGTCGCTCGAGGTGTCCTCCTTTGATACGTCACTGACGACCCCATTGACAAAATAGGCATCCCCCAGTGCGCCGTCGTCTGATGACGAGGACGAGGATGTATCCGTACCCGTTGACAGCATCGGCTCATTGGTGAAATAGTAATTCAGATACACCGCCACACCCAACGCTGCGACCAGCACCACCATCATCCACTGCTTCTTTGCAAAAAACTTTTTCATCGTTGTTCCTCCGTTCATCTTATCACGCTATTTTTGTTTAGCCACACATATGCGGCCGGATGAGATATTAAACGCGGCACTGACAAGACCCGTCACCTGCCGACACACCGCCGGATCACCGCCGCCATCGCAGACAATGGCGACGCCCTTGACCGACGGCTGAATCTCGGTGACGAGCAGTCCGGCAGGGCCACCATCCGTCTCAATGAGCAGAATTTTTTCGCTGCCGCTGTCGTTCTCTGCCGCGATGCTGTAGGTGCGATCGGCGGCATATACTAACCGACTGCCGCTCTCAAGGGTCACCATCACGTGGCAATCGCCAACGCCATCCACCTGCCTGATGAGCGTGGCAATACGCTCCTCCAGAGCGGCTTCCACCTGGGCGACGGATACCGCAGCACCCGTTGGCTGCTCGCCGTGCGTCTGCTCGACGCGGCGAGGCAGCCACTCCGACAGCGCGATGAGCAGGATCCCTGCCAGCCCAAGAACGACCAACAGACGCAGTTTCTTATCTTTGTTCTGCGCAAGAAACCGCCCAAAAACCGCTTTCATCTTTTCTGTCATCCGCCGCTTTCCTCCCATTCGGCAATCACCACCGATGTGCCCAGGCGACGCTCCACCACCTGCCGCACCGCCGCCGCCATATTCAAGGTCTCCTTGTCTATGTATACGGTGATCTGTCCCATATTTATGCTACCATCTTCGGTAATATCAATCTCTGCAGCAACTTTTTTTGCCTGTACACCGTAAGAACTAAGCACCTGATTAGCCATCGCCAGCAAGGTTTCATTCACCGTGACCACCGTTTGTTGCTGCATCCGCGCTTTAAGCGTCTGTGTGTCCTCAACGGACTGCTCCGACATTTCGGGCAGAGCGATTGTCAAATCGGGCAGCAGTGCAAACACTGCGAGCAAAAACAGGCACGGCAGCAACAGTCTCCCCTGTTGACCGAGCGAGGTTTCGGGGAAAAAGCGGGTGAGCAGGGTGCACAGCACCGCCGCGGCGCACACCGCGATCGCCCAGCCGCGCAAACCGTCCACACTATCGCCTCCCCACAAACGCCACGACCGACGTCGACACGATCATCATTAAGCCCAACACCGCCAGCACCGCAATGAGCACACGCACCGCGCCACCGATGCAGCGGCACAGTTTTTCAAGCGCATCCAGCCTAAACAGTGCCGCCGCATTGCCGCCGAGGCTCAGGCAAAGGCTCCAACCGACACAAGACAGCAGCGGTGGCAGAATGACCAGCGCCGTAGCGACCAGTCCAAAGCCGCCTACCGTCGAGCGCAGTAAACCCGCGCACCCCATCACAGTGGAATACGCCTCACTGAGCACCCCGCCCACCACCGGCACAAAGCTCGCGAGGGAGAATTTTAGTGCGCGGCTGCTCACCGAATCCCCCGCCGCCGCAACCATCTGCTGAATGGACAGCACGCCCGAAAAGACGGTAGAGAACAGCCCGAGACCCCACAGAACAAGCTTATAGAACGTCGCACTGAACGAGGAGAGACAAAACCCGTCCGTCACCGTCCCGACACACCCGAGCGCAAGGGACACAAGCAAGATCGGCAGCACCGCACCTCGCACCCCCTGCGTAAACAGCTCTGCTGCCGTCAGTAGGGTGGTCTGGTAGGACAGTGCCGCCGTCGGCGAGCCGCCGCTCGCCACAATCACGCCGTAAACGGGAACAAAGCTGAGCATAAACACATTGACGCTATCCACCGCCGCCTGCACCGTGCGCAGCAAGGCGCCTACCGCGGTAAGCAGTAGCCCCGCTGCGGCGAGCACCGATACAGCGTGATAGGTCTGCCGCAGAGGAGCGCGATCGGCAAACCCCTGTAAGCCGCCGAACATCGCCGACAGCACCACCACCGCGAGCAGCGACACCAATGCCTGCAGCGGCTCAACGGTATTCTTTTGCAAAAGAGACAGCAGAGTATTTAAGACGGCAGAAAACTCCAACTGTGTAAAACTATTCTGATCAAAGCCGTCAAGCTCCAGCGTTTCAAGCAGCGCCTGTGCATCCTCAGGCAAGCGCTCAATAAGCGCGGGTGCGCCGCTTGCCTTTAATTGCTCGGCATACATTTCCGTCGTCTCGGCGCCGACCGTCAAGGGCAGACACAGAAATATCACCACCGTGAGAGCGAATATTTTTCGCCATCTCATCCGCTCATCACCTGCCCACCGATCAACGCCGTCACCAACGACAGCAGTTCCTCGAACAGCGGCACGGCGAGCACCAACATCAGCACCCTTCCCGCAAGCTCCGCCTTAGCGGCAAGAGCGGTCTCCCCCGCGTCACGGCAGGTGTCCGCCGTAATCTGCGTAAGCAAGCACACGCCCGCGGCCTTGAGCACCACGCCGAAGCCCTCGGTCGGCAGCGAGGTCAAGGTCAGCATCCGCCGCATGGTCGAGATGAGCGGTGCGATCTGCCGCACAAGCAGCATCGCCACCACCGCAGCAGCGGCCAATCCCAAACCCATCGCAAGCTCCGGCCGCTGGGCGCGCAGCAGCACCGCCAGCATCGCCGCACACAATAACAAGCCGACGACCGCGATCAACACCTCTCCCGTCGTCATAACCCGAACAGATTCTTGATGGTCGCAAACAACTCGCTGATCTGCGTAACCACCATCGACAACACCACAATCAACCCCGCGAGAGTCATCAGCATCGCCTGCTCCTCCCGTCCTGAGCGCACAAGCAGCTGATTGAGCACCGCCACGATGATGCCGATTGCGGCGATCTTGAATATCATATCCACATCCATAACGCCATTGTCCTTTCGTTATAAAAGCAAGAGAGCCAAACTCACGCCGCCCGCCAGCCCCATCATCGGATAGATCCGTCCACGAACGATGGCCAGCTCCTCTGCCGTCTGCCGCTCTTTTTCGAGCCGCTCAACACAATGACGGATAAGCTGCGCCTGCTGCTCCAGTCCGCTGCGCCCGAGCGAGCTGCCGAGCTCCGTCAACAACGCCGCTTCTGTCGGCGTTAGTCGCCCTGCGCGTGCCGCGATATCAACCGCGCGAGAAAACGATGTGTAAAAGTCTACACCTTTACATAGATTCCATGCCGTATCCTGCACAAGTGGATATCCGGACAGCACTACGTCCGTCGCAAAGGACTGCCATAAAGCCGCCAGCGGCTGTGCGGAATAAAGCAAACGGTCGCACAGCGCCTCCAATAGCCGCTCGATGTGGCACAACTCGTCAACCCGACACCGTAGCCGTCGGGCATACGTCCACCCCAAACCGATCCCCGCCGCCACGATTAACAGGATGCCAATAGATTTCACCGTCCGTCACCTCCGGATATACGCACTCCAGCCACCGACCGGGGGCGTGCCGCCCCTGTAAAAACACCCATTGCTCGAATGCCTCTCGATCAATCAGCTCACGCACGGCGTTTTTTTGCGCCAGCTCGAGCGGTGAGCGTCCGTGCAGCGACGCCACCGTTGCCACCCCTGCGTGCGCGCAGGCAGCCACGGCAGCCATCTCCGCCGTGTCCCCGAGCTCATCGAACACCACCACCTGCGGTGCCAGACACCGCACGGCCTGCAGAATGCCGACCGCCTTTGGATAACCACGCAACACGTCGCAGCCGCGAAGCCCATCTACCCCACCAAGCTCGCCGCGCTCGTCCACCACCGCTACCCGCACACGGCGGGCGGCGAGGGTAGCGGCAATATCCCGCAAAAGGCTTGTCTTGCCGCTCGACGGCTCACCGACGAGCAAGGTTGAGCGCACCGCCCCGGCAGAATGAATCAACGGTAACAGCGACGCGGCACAACCCGCGTGTCGGCGCGGCAGACGGATACACAACGAGGTCACCTGCCGCACCGAGCGCACGCGATCACCGTCCAATACCGCCGTTCCTGCCACACCAACACGCAGTCCCCCGCGCACCGCGACAAACCCCTCCCGCAATTCCTGCTCGTGAGCATACACCGACTCCTCGCAAAAGCGTAGAAAACAGGCTTCCAACTGCTCGGGGCGACACACGATTGCATCGTGCTTGTGTAAAGTTGATGACCTTGACACGCAAAGAATGCGATCCTCGGAAGAGAAGGACAGCATCACGGGTTCCCCCGCACGCAGACGGAGTTCCTGTATGCCCGCTTGCTCCTGCATTGGAAGTGCTTCCAGTGCAGCTATCCACGCTTGCGGCAGATATGGCCGCAAAATATCCCAGCTTGTCACGCCTGTCCTCACCTCTTGTCCAATGTATATGGTGTTGTCCACCCAAATAGAACAAAAAAGCTGAACGGCAAAATGCCGTTCAGCTTTTAATAAGAAATATCGTTATTTTAACTCGACCACGGTGACACCCGTCTCCCCCTCGCCGTAGACGCCGAGGCGGAAGCCCTTCACCTGTCGATGCCCCTTGAGATGGCTGTGCACCGCGGCGCGCAAAGCACCCGTGCCCTTGCCGTGGATGATGGTCACACGGTCAAGACCGCACAGCACCGCGTTATCAAGGAAGCGGTCAACCTCCAGCA
>CAJGCA010000054.1 GCA_904501705.1 Clostridiaceae bacterium
AAGTTGTATGTAAAGGTTCAAGGCCGCGACGGAATTTTGTTTCACGGCGGAAATTCGGCCGACGATACAAAAGGGTGTATCCTTATCGGTTCGAGCCGTCCGAACGCCGAACAGATTCATGGGGACAAGAGCGACGAACTCGCCGCGCTGGTGCTTGCAAGGGCTAAGGCCGGCGAAGGCGTCGTTTTGAAGGTTCGCGACCAGCTAAGCCCCTATATCTTGACGGCCGCCGCCGGAATTGTTGCTATTATTTTAATTTCAAAAACCATTTAAAGAGAGGGTTAAAATGGCCGAAGAAAAAGAAGAAAATCAAGAAGAATTTTTGGAAAAGTTCGACGAGGAATTGAACGATACGCCGGAAGTCGAAGGCAAGGTCTATAGAATTATCCAGCCGGACGGAGCCGGCCGCGAGACTCGCGAATGTGTCGGTAAAGTCTTTGAACTTGTGGACGATGACTATTTAGGGCGCAAGTTCGGCGGCGGTCTGTACGTTGTCCGCTATAAAATTACGCTCTCAAGCGGCAAAATTGAACGACGCGACAAGCGCTATAGGATTAGCGCGACTTATAATAAAAATTCGGAATCCGTACAAACTAACGGCGATTCTTTCGCGATGCTTTCCGGTATTCTCGGCGGTCTTTCCGTCGAAAAGATCGCCGTCTTTTCGGCCGCGGTCGAAGCGATGAAAAAAATCTTTGCACCGCCACCGCCGCCGCCACAAATCGACGTCGTGAAGCTTCTCGACGTTCTCACGCGTAACCAGCAAGCGGCCGCGCCTTCTCCGGTTTCGGATCAAATCGCGCTAAAGGCTCTCGAACAGATGAACAAGCCGGTAAAAACTCCGACATTTGCCGAACAAATGAAGCAATTCAAGGAAATGCAAGAAATGTTTAACCAGGCTCCGCAAGTTGTCGAAGGCGACGAAGAAGGCGACGAAGAAGAGGGCGACGAAGAAGAGGGCGATATGGATTATCTGATTAAAAAAGGTTTGGAACTTTTGCCGGGATTGCTGAAGCAGAACGGCGGCGATTATGCGAAGGCTGGAGCCGCGGCCGCTGCAAATCCGGTCGTGGCTGGAATCATTGGCAGTGATCCGGAACTTTTGGCAAGGTTTAAGGCCGTCGCGGCTGAAAAGTACGGCGCCGAAAACGCCGAAGCCCTGGCACAAGGCTTTGGTATTTAAAAGGAGTTAATTTGTATGAAAGTTTTGGGAAAATACTTGCTCTATATCCCGCTTGCAGTTAATATCGACTTGAGCGAGAATTTAGACGCTTCTCAAGCAATTATTACCGGTTCTAATCTTGTAGGGTTGCTCAATTCCGAAAACGCCGCGAGAACGGTTTATTTTCAAAAGGAAAGTAAAATCTATATCAAGAAAGCAATGATCCAGGGAAATTTCCCTGGAATCTTGCCGCCGATTGACGCTTTAGCCGGAACGATCAATTTTAAAGGTTTTAATCTTGATGAACCGAATCCGACGGACGATTTAGGAACTTTGAATTTTGTCGAATTTAACCAATTCCAAAAAATCGACGGAGAATTTCTTTTTAAAAACGCTCATGATAAATGGCGCCTTTTCTGTGGCGGCCAAAATTCAAATGGCGATGATTCTGTTTTAAGATACCGTTCAAATAACGTGACGGATTTTTGGAAAACGCAATCAGGACTTATGAATTTGATTCTTGATATTGCAACAAACGGCCTTATCGATACCGTTACTGGAAATTTGATCTAATGGGAATTTATACAGATTATCCTGACTATCTTTATAAAAATGACGGCGTATACAATGACGGCGGCATTTATAAAGAAGGCACCGGCGATTATGAAACTGTAACTTTTGGCGGTATTGAATATGGAATATGCCAAATTGGTGATCTTTTATGGACTACTGAAAATTTGAAAAATTACACGTCAGGTGCAAAGTATTTTCAGGATTCGCAACTATATAAAGATCTAGGTTATTTGTATCCTACAGTTTCAATTGTATCTGCGACAAATACACAAAGTCCTTTTATCGAAAATTTAGTTCATGATGGGTGGCGTGTTCCCACAAAGGCCGATCTAGAAACGTTGCTGGATGTTCCGGTTAATGATTTGAAAAATGATCGCTGGCCGTCACCTGGCGATAATTCTAGCGGTTTTAGCGGATACCCTTCCGGCACTTGTTCTCACGGTGGTGCGTGGGGCGATATTAATATATTTGTAATGATTTCTCAAACACTTACATATGGAAGTGATGCCTGGTATGGGCAATTGATTAATGGAGGTTATAGCGTGTTGGCAAATGGAAGGGCGCTTGTTGACGAAGGGCAACGCTTGCGAAGCGTTCGACTGTGTAAAGACGCATAAAAAAATAACTCCGGACGAATCCGGAGTTATTCAACGGTATGTATAGGTTAGTTTGCGCCACTGGATATGGAGGAAACTGTAGTAAATATAATAATATTCCGCCGTTAACGGAATAAAAAATTTTGAATTTTTGAAAAAAAGTCGAAAACTTTTGTTTTCGGCTATTTTTTTTCAAAAATCTATCAACAATCTATCAATATTGTATCAATAACTTATTAACAAGTTATCCACATTTTATCCACAATATTAAAAACTTTGACTTTTTTTATAAAAAAACCGCCTTTTTTACCAAAAAAAACGCTATATTTTCCTTTGTCCCTGGAGAGTTAACGGCCTCTGGGGGGTTAGTTTTGTGTGCTATCGATCGCGCTAACGACTGAATGAAACGCGCTAGGTATGGAGAAACAGGCGGGAATAGGCCGCCGCGATACCATACGACATCAGGATCACGCAAGACGCAAGCGATAGCGAATTAACGCGCTTCCTCGCTTGGGGGGGTCTGTAACTCAACGCGGACGCATACGAAAAGCGTTTGATAACGGTACTTTCCCAACTTTTCGAAGGCGCAATTTTTTTTTTGCGCCTTTGGGGGTTGGGGGGTTCATATTCTCACGCACCGCACCAAAAAGCGTTCCCCCTTGCCGTTTCGGCACGCGCAAGCGTGTCGATATAACCTTTAATCCTTGCGAAGCCATTTGTTAAACTTTGCGCGTAGCGCCTTTGAAGAGCGCGGAAACGCCCATTTTTCGAACCATTCCGCGCGACTCTCCGACAGAGGCGCCCGGCACAAAAACCGCCTTAAAGAGTGGTCGAAGCGCCGCCGTCGGAGTCCTGGAGCCGGAGTTCCCAAAAAGATATATATCAAGTTCCCAAACCCCCCGGGCGCGGCAACTCTCCAAATTTTGTAGCTTCGAACATGCAAAAAAAAAGTGAAATTTTTTTTAAAAGTTGTTGACTCGTATATATTTTTTATATATATTATGTATATCAAGGGACGCGGAATTCGCCGCGGCCGAAAAAAGGAAAAAACGGTATGAAAAAATATAATGCTGATGCCGAACGAATCATTTCTTTGGAAGATTCCGAACATTACGGCCGTTTGCACGTAAGCAATTTTAGGCCGGGCCGCTGGAGTGGATATAAAAAATTTTATGTATATCGCGTAAGCAAAATTGGAGATGTTGTACAGTCAAAGCCTTTTGTTTCGGATTTGGACGCGTTCCGGCTTGAAATGGAAAAAAGGTGCATTTCTCCGTATTTCGATTAGGGTTAAAGTTGAATGACGCTCGAAGAACTCGAAAAGATAAGCGCCGCCATTTGCGACTCGCACAAATGCGGCTATAGTTGCCCAAACCGGCGGGCGACTATAGACAACTGGGACGGCGCCGCGAATTGCTTTAATTCGTACCGTTATCCGGGATACGAAAAATTTTTAAATGATCACCCGGCTATTTTAAAAGCCGCTTTACGGAGAATTAAAAATGCATAAAAAGATTAAACCGAATTTACATTTTGAAACTTTGGAAAGATATTGCGATGATCCTAAAGAGCTTATTTATTTTATGAGTGGTTATTTTGAATCATTTACTATTAATTACGAAGATATGAGTAAGGCGACTTTGGTTTTTTATGATCAAGAAGAGTTATCCGGCGCAGACCCGGTGCCGATTTACGAAATTGTAATAAAAAGGAATGGACTATCAAAACAAGAATTTACGCAATATCTTTATAGAAGAGGTTGCGAATTTTTAAGAAACGGAAAATTTTCTCAATTTTCGATTTTAAACCGCGAAGATACCATTACAGAGGTAAAAAAATGAAAAAGATAATTGATATTGACGAAAAATTCTTAGAAGCGGCTCGCGCCGCCTTGGCAAAAAAAATGCCATGGGAAAAGAACATAACCGCGAAGCAAACTGTAAATGCCGCCTTGAGCTTTTACGCCGCTTACGCAAATAAAAAGGGGTAAAAATGGATTTCCAGCTTTTCGAAAAGACGCTTGCCGAAATTCGACAAATTCCGAATTACAAACAACTTAAATATGAGTTAAAGGAATTTCCGAATTTTTTCGGACAAAGCGATTTCTATTTTTCAATTTCGAAAGGAAAGCGATATATCGGCGCTTCTCGGTTCCTTTCCGAAAAGGCGGCGCGCGCCTGGTGTAAGGAAATTGGAATTGACTTTGAACCAAAGAAAATGGAGTTTTGAATGAAAAAAATTCTATGCGAAATTGAAGAGCCGTATTCAAGTTTGAACGGCGAAAAGGTGCTTTTGTTTGAAGGCCAGGAAATCATAAAAAAATATGGCGTCAAAAGAATGTTACGAACAGAAGATGGCTATAAAAGGTTCGATAACTGGTATGAATGGACTTTAGAAGAAAAGCAAGGAAATTTCGGTTATAAATATTTTGTTTTGCATTTGAACACCTATTCTAAGCCACGAAAGCGGCAAATAATCAAAGGAAATAATTTTCTTTTCATAGGTTAATTGAGGCTCTCGACGCCTTCCCGCGGTTCCGGATTTTTCCGGAATCGCTTTTTTTTGCTATATTTACATGCATTGGGGGTGTTTTAATGAGTACTTATGTTTTTTGCATTACGGTTCTTTTGATTGCCGCTAAGATTATTTCGGAGTGTGTGCAATGATTACTTTTTCAAAATTGGATAACGTTAAACAGACGGCCGCCGAAATGCGGCGTTTGGTCGAGACTTACGCCGGCGATATTGGAGCGCTGGCAAATTTGCCTTTTATTATCTATTACAAGTTAATTTGTGCATTGCCCTATGTAAACGACCCGCGAGGCGTGGAGACCGTGAGCCGGCCGGCGTTTTTGCTTGATCCGGATTATAGGCCGCGAGATTGCGACGATAAAAGTATTTTATTGGCCGCCTGGTGCCGGTGCAACGGCATCAAATGCCGTTTTATCGCGAGTTCGACGCGCAAAAATCGTAAGTTGCACCATGTTTTTTTGCAGCTCGAAAACGGAATTTTTGCGGACGCGACTTATAAAAGATTTGGAAAAACGCCGTTTTACTATGATTATTTCAAAAAAATTACGAAAATTTGCCCCATTTCGGATTTTTTTTAATAAATTAAATTCCTAGTAAATTAATTAAAATAGTAGGATTTCGGGAAATGGCTAAACTTTGCACATTAGAAGGCGTCGATGATGAACTTTTAGGCGGATTGCTTTCAAGTTTTGTAAAGAGCTTGCAAAATTTACAACCACAAAAGCAGTTTACAAATTTGACGTCGAATTTGGCAACGTCCATTGTTAAGACGTTTGACCCGCGAACCTATACGCAGAATCCGTTAGGCGTCGCAAACGCGGTGTTAAATCCTCTCCAGGCGGTAAAATATAGCGCTCAAGGGCTTACGGATCCGGCCACGGCATCAGTCAATCTTCTTTTTCCGGTCGGCACTGTAAAGGCCGGAACCGGCGGAAAAACCGAAGCCCAGCGACAAGCCGAAGCCCAGACCACGACGGCACAAACGGCTATTCAGGATCCGGAATTTGTGGCGGCGGTGCAAAATGCCGGTTACAACGTTAACCAGCTCTCCCAGCAAGATATTGCGACGCTTTACGCCGCTTTCGCGGCTCAAAAACAAAGCTCCGGTTTTTCGATTAACAAAAAGTATCTTTTCTTTGGTTTGGCTGGTTTGGTAGCCGTTATCTACCTAGCAAGGCGGTAATATGGCAAGCGAAGCAACAAAACTTTTACAAGACGCGAATTTAGCCGCGAATAAGAGTATTCAGCGCGCGCCAAAAGGTACTCCGGAATGGGTCGCCCAGAAGGAACGCGCCGGCGCGGCTCAAGCGGCCGCGGCAAAAGAAGCTAGCGACAGAATGACCCAGCAGATTTTAGCGGCAAGGGCGGCCGAAGCTCAAGCGAAAGCGGCGGCGGCGGCCTCGAAGGCGGCAAGCGATAAAGCCTCGAATGAAGCTTTAAACGTTTCCTCGTATAACATCGTTGCAAGCCAGCGCCAGGCCGAAGCGGCGGCGGCGGCCTCGAAGGCGGCAAGCGACCAGGCGACGGCGGCGGCAAAGGCGGCCGCTATTGCGAAGGCGCAAGCCGAAGCGAAGCAAAGGGCCGAAGAAGAAGCGGCACGAATCGCCGCAAGCAAGGCGCAAGCCCAGGCGGCTTATAACGCATCGAAGGCGGCAAGCGATCGCGCGACGGCGGCGGCTCTCCAGGCGAAAGAAATTCAGTTTGCGGCTAGACAACGCGCGGCAGAATCGGCTTATAACGCCTCGAAGGCGGCAAGCGACGTGGCGACGGCGGCGGCCGTCCAGGAAAAGGCGGTAAAGCAAGAAATCCAGGCCGAAGCGACGCGCCAAAATTGGTACGGTTACGGCTCAATTGGTCTAGGTTTACTTTGTGTATATCTTCTTTTTAAGAAAAAAAAGAAAAAGAAAAAAGGCGGTAAGAAATGAAGCTCGACCGGAGTTATTTAGACTTGCTCTATACGCCTAACGACGCGTTCGGCGTCAAAATGTATGGGGCCGAAAATTGGAACGCTTTTAAAAAGTACGTTGCGGACATTACCGACGCGGCGATTCTTGGCGCGAAGATTCCTCGCGCTAAGTCGGTGAACGACGGCGGAATTTCCGAAAAGCTTTTCCAACCGAATGTGTTGAACGGTTGCGAACTTTTGGGCGCGGAAACGTTCGGCGGCGTGTGGGACAACATTAAGAGCGCGGTTTCCAGCGGTGGCGCCGCAATGGAAACAATTCCTTTCTTTGCGCCGTGGGTCAAGGCCGGAAAGGGTGTGAACAACGTTGTAAACGACATTATTGAAAAGGTAAGCGGCGGAAAGTCCTGGTTCCGTACTTATTCGGACGCGGCCAGCTCGGCCGTCGAAACAGTTAAGTCTAATCCTTGGAAAACCGCGGCGATTGTCGGCGGCGTCGGTTTCGGCGTCTGGTATTTTTTCCTTCGCAAGAAAGGAAAAGGAAAGAAGTAAATGAGCGCTAGCGCCTTTAACATTTACCAAAGTCTTTGGAGCTTTTACGGCTCCGAACAGTTGCCGAAGGTAACCGACTCTTCCGGCGTGTTTTTCGGCTTTCCCGGCTATACGGTCGAAAAGCTTCTCAAGACAATCGAAGCGCTTAAAGGTAACTCGAAAGGCTGGTTTACTTCCGACTTCTCGCAAAGAAACAACGCATTGAACGCGATCTCCGCGGAACTTGCGCCGGGATTCGGCGTGGATCCGTCCGCGATTGTCAAGTTTGGGAACTGGTGCTATTCGTGGGCTAAAAAGGATTCGAGCGGCGCGGCTTACTTTGGCGGAACTGGCGATTATACGATTTCCGATGTAGTACAAACTAACGTAATTCCCGCGATTACGAACGCGGCGGAAACGGTAACGGAAACCGTCAAAACGGCGATTTCGTACCCTTCGATTAAGTCGCTTTTGGGATCCTCGACGCTCTGGAAAATCGGCGGCGCTTGCGCCCTCGGCTTTATCGCTTACAAATTAATCGACAAAAAACTTTTTAACTAAGGGAGAATCCATTATGGCAAAACGTAAAAAGAAAAGTGCTCCGAAGGTCAAGACCGTTACAAAGTACAAGACCCGCACGAAGTACAAGACCAGAACAAAAACTATCGTCGCGAAGGCAAAGCGTGCTCGTCGTGCCGCCGGCGAACGTATGGGAACAAAGGATATTGTGGCCGCCCTTATCGGCGCCGGTGTCGGTGGCGTCGGCGGTGCTATCGCTTATGACAAGATGCCGGCCGCTTTCCCGGACATCGTAAAGAACGGCGCTCTCGGCGCTCTCGGCGGTTTTATCGCCTATAAGGGACTTAAAAAGCGTTCCCGTCTTCTTATGGGTCTCGGCCTCGGTGCTGGAGCCGTTGCCGTGAAGAACGTTATCGGCGGCGTGATCGCGAACGCTTCCGGCTCCGAAGTCGGCGCACCGTGTTTGCCGATGCTTTCGGCTCCGGTAATGGGTGCTCCGTATCTTGCCGCCCCGGCTTCTTCTGTAACTTTCGGCGGCCTCGCCGAAAACGAAGAACAGATTTAATACAAATTAACCAAACTCAAAAACCTAACCCAGGAGAAAAAAAATGAGTTCTATTCTCGATTCTGTTGTCCCGACTAACGCTCCGTCAATTGCCTCTTTTGGCGCTGGCGGCCAGATGTATATCGCGGATATGTTCACCGGATTTAACATTTCCGCCGAACGCACAAACCAGCTTTTCGCCTTCGCGGAAACGGACAACTCCGTCCCGAACGCCGAATTTTTGACGAACCTCACAGAAGCCCGCAAGATTGGTTCTACCATGGATTTCAAGGCTTCGCAGATCGGTTTGCGCGTCGTTCCGACCGGCGCCGATCCTTTGACCGCCGCCCAGGTTGCGGCCGCAAAATCCCTTCTTGCTTCGGCAAAAGTTAAAATTACGCTTGGTTCCAACCAGACGATCGTGGGCGAATTTTCCGGCTTCCACATGCTCGCGCCGGTTGATTTCTTGAGCCTCGAAAGCTCCGCAAGCTCCCAGCAGACTAACGGCGCAATCGGCAACACGGCTTGGATCAATCTTAAGGAACCTATTGGAATCCAGGCAAACTGCAACGTCGGCGGCTCCGTCCACTTTGCAAAGGCAGTTCCGGCGGCTCTCACCGCAACGGCAAATTCTTTTGCCTTTGTGGTTGTCCTCGCCGGTCTCAAGGTCGTTAAGTCCTAAAAAATTCCTCTGTGGTAACACCAAAAGACGCTCCGCGACCCTCCGCGGGGCGTTTTTTTTTATTATATTAATTTGTGCAAATTTTTAAACTCGAAGATAAGGAGTAAAAAAATGACTGAATTAGAAATTCAAAACAAGCTTTCCGACATCAAAAATTCTCAGCGCTTTGAAAAGACGTTTGATTATACGCGTTCTTTTGTCGCGAAGGCTGGAGAGGCTAACTCTTTTGCAATTCCGATGACTAACGAAGGGCCTTTTGTCCAGGAATCTCTCAACATTCGTTATACGACAAATTCTACAGTTACGCCGGCCGGCGGAACCGCAAAACCGTATTGCGGCGTAAAACTCAAGTTCAAGAGCCAGGCCGCAGGAAACGGACAAAGTAACGATTTTGTCCCGGTTCCGTTGATCGCGACGCCGGGCGCTCCCGACGGCGAACGTTACGGCGCTAGACCGTTCTTTTACTTTTACCCTAAGGGAGACGTTCTAATCATCGATTACGACAACCGTGTCCCGGCTTCTATTGCCGGTGAAACTTACGATATTAAGGACGAACGAATTGAAATTTGTTTTAACGGAAAACTTTATCCGTTGACCAACGTTTAAGCATCGGCGGTGAATTTATGCTGAAAAGTTTTAATGAAAAACTTTTCCGGGATTTTGTCGACTTTCGCCGAGGCCGAATTTGTCGCGGTGCAAGCCACGCCGCCCAGATCGTGAACGCGTCTAAAATCTTACGTTCCGTCGATTACGTTGTGCCGTTCGAAATGCAACGCGTGATCCAGGCGACAGAACCGGAAAAGCCGCGCTATTATGGCGCCGTAACGACTAAGGGAAATTGGGGATTCATTCTCACGAATGCCGCAATTTCGGTTAATTTGTGCGCAAAGCGTAACGATATTTACACGGAAAATATTTCCAAAGATGATTTTCCAAAGGTAAAAATCGATTTTCGCAACTTGGCACCGTCTAGCCCTTTTGGAACGTCAACCGAAGATGCCGGCGCCGTTTCGGCTCCGCTTGTGATCGGTTGTGAAAATTCCGGGCGATACGTCGAGGCAAAAAACCTTTTTTATTTCCTAAACCAACGTTTTACAATCGACGTTGAAATTTTTGGAAATAAGGAATTTTCCGGCGGCACCTGGTGTGCTGAAGGTTTTCGGGGCGCCGTCTTGCTTTCCGGTCTCGAATTTTCCGAGGAGGTTTTCTAAATGGCGGCAACTATTCAAAGCCTATTCCCTTACACGCAAATTAACCCGGACTTGGTTAATGTTTATCCGTGTCTGGCGTCTTTCGAAGCTCCGGTTATTGCCGGTGAATTTGTATTCAATGAAACCACGACGCCGCCGGTAAATTTCGGTAAGCTTCTCCAGGGTCAAAAAGGCGTCATTGCCGGTTTGATGCTTTCCGCTAATTGCTCGGATTCGGAATTTACAACGAATGTTGTCGAGCCGCTGAAACTCCAGGTTGTCCACGGCGGAAACCTTACTCCGGTAAATATGGCCGGATTTCCGTTTTCGAATTTTTCGCAAGCCGAAAATTTTGAGTTACAGTGGATTTCCACCGGCGTAACGATCGACCAGGAAGAAGATTTTTTTCTTTCCGTCAATGGAAAGTTAAACCAGATTCCCGGAATCGCTTCGAATAAATTGAAGCTCGATGTAGTCTTTAATTTCATTCGAATTGCAGACGGAGCTATCTAATGATTATCGAGGTTAAACGGCAAAATTTGACCGGTTCAAACGCCCTTCCTGGCGTGGTTTACATTGACGGCCAAAAATACGCGTATAGCCTCGAAAACCAAAACTATAAGATTCCTTCCGGATCTTACGACCTTTATTTGCAAGACTCGCCGAAGTTTGGCAAAGTTAAGTTGTATGTAAAGGTTCAAGGCCGCGACGGAATTTTGTTTCACGGCGGAAATTCGGCCGACGATACAAAAGGGTGTATCCTTATCGGTTCGAGCCGTCCGAACGCCGAACAGATTCATGGGGACAAGAGCGACGAACTC
>CAJGCA010000055.1 GCA_904501705.1 Clostridiaceae bacterium
AGGGGCCGCAAGAGCCGGGGCCAGGCCTAACAAGCAACGGATTTGTATATACCCTTACCGGCAAGCAATGCTTCCGGCTATCCAGACGCTACCCGCAAGCAGGGCATGTGTACATACAAATGCAAAAATCCGCTTGTTAGGGGCCACCCCTAAAACCCGAAAAGCTACGCCCCCAGCGGCTACCGAAAATCAAAAACAGGACGCGGGGAGCCGCGCCGGAAAGTGAGAATTTGAAAAATGACGAGAGAACAAGCAAAGCGGGAAATACTGACCCGCAGCCGCGAATATTTCAAACCGGACGGAATGAAAAAGGGCTATGTTTGCCCTATATGCGGCAGCGGCAGCGGGCCGAAGGGGACGGGGATCACCACCAAAGACGGGGAGCATTTCACATGCTGGGCGGGCTGCTTCTCCAACGCTGACCTTTTCCAGATCATAGGCCAGGAGCGGGGCTTGCAAAACTTCCCGGATCAGCTGAAAGCCGCCGCTGACTTTTTCAGAATTGACCTTGAAGGAGCAGACGCAAAACCGCAAAAAGCCCACGCGCCGGCAGAGCGAAAACCGACAAAACCAGCACCGGAGCCGGAGACGGATTTCACGGAATTTTATAAACGCGCCGCCGCCGATATTGAAAAAACGAGCTACCACAGGGGGATCACCCTTGACACGCTGCGCCGCTTCAATATCGGATTTGTGGAAGCCTGGAAGCACCCGAAAGCACCAGGAGCCGCGCCAACAAGCCCCCGGCTTATTATTCCTACAGGCCGCAGCTCCTACCTTGCCAGAGACACCCGGGAGCCGGAACGCATACCCGAGCGGGAGCGGGCCTATCAAAAATCGAAAGTTGGAGCCGTTCACCTTTTCAACGCCGCAGCCCTTCACGATCCGGGAACAAAATGGCCCGTATTTATCACCGAGGGAGAGCTGGACGCGCTTTCAATCATGGACGCAGCACCGGGAGCCGCCGCCGTTGCCCTGGGAAGCACCAGCAACACGCGAAAACTGCTTGACCTTCTGCGAGAAAAGCCGCCGCTTTACCCGCTCATTTTGTGCCTGGACAATGACGAAGCGGGCCAGAAGGCAACCGCCGAGCTGCGGAAGGAGCTGGGGCGGCTTTCAATCCCTTTCACCGTTGCCAATATCTACGGAGACGAGAAGGACGCAAACGCCGCCTTGATGAAAGACCGGGACGCGCTGACCTACGCCGCAATTATGGCCCTTGAAGAAGCGAGACGCGCCGGAGAGGAAGCCGCAGAAGCGGAGCGGGCCGAGCTGCGGAAGGAAGCCGTTGTCTATTCCTTACAGGGATTTCTTGACGAGATCAGCCGGAGCCGAAACGCCGCCGCGATCCCCACGGGCTTCCCGTCAATAGATAAAATCCTGGACGGGGGCCTTTTCGCTGGGCTTTATGTGCTGGGGGCAATATCGAGCCTGGGAAAAACAACCTTCGCCTTGCAGATAGCCGATCAGATAGCCGCCAGCGGGCGGGACGTTCTCATATTTTCCCTTGAAATGGCCCGCTCCGAGCTGATAGCAAAGAGTATTTCCCGCTTGACGCTTGAACGCACCCTTGCAGCCGGGGGAAACACCCGGAACGCAAAGACCACCAGGGGCATTTTGACCGGGACACGCTACGCAGCCTATAGCAACGAAGAGCGGCAGACGATCCAGGACGCGATCACCGCTTATTCAGAATACGCCGGGAATATCTTTATCACCGAGGGCCTGGGGAATGTGACCGTTGACACAATCCGGGAGAAAGTGCAGCGGCATATCACTATCACAGGCCGCGCCCCCGTTGTTCTGATTGACTACTTGCAGATCATAGCCACGCCGGACACCCGCCTAACAGACAAACAGGCCACAGATAAGAACGTGCTGGAATTAAAGCGCATGAGCCGGGATTTCTGCCTTCCCGTGATAGGGATTTCCAGCTTCAACCGGCAGAGCTACACAGACCCGGTAAACATGGCAGCTTTCAAAGAGAGCGGGGCTATCGAGTATTCTTCCGATGTGCTTATAGGGCTTCAATATGACGGCATGGACTACCAGGACGGAGAAGCGGAGACCGCACGAAACAAGCGAATCCGGGAGCTTATGCGGGCCGCAGCCGATAAGGGAGCGAAAGGACAAGCGCAGCAGATCCAGGTTAAAATCTTGAAGAACAGGAACGGGGCAAAGGGAGACGCGCTTCTTGATTTCTACCCAATGTTTAACCTTTTCGCAGACCCGGAAGGGAGCCGATAATGCAGCGGGCCGCAGAAATACCCGCTCTTGACTTCTCCCAGCTCTTCGGGCCTATCCTGGAAGAAAATCGACCCGCCACAGCCGCCGACACGCCACGAACGGACACAAGGGAGTATTCCAGCCCTACCCCGTGGGAAAACCCCGCAGAGGGGCAGGAAACGCCCCACAGCGCGACCACAGCCGGAGAGAGCATAGAAGCACCCGCCCAGGGCCTTCTTTTACAGGCTGAACAGGATCGAGAAGCCGCAGAGCGGGCCACAGCCGCCTATAAGGAGATCGAGCAGAACCGCCGCCGCTCCGAAGCTCTGCAAGCCGAAATTCTGAAAGGAACCAGGAGCGGGGCCAGTATCTACCGCCTGTTTTTGACCGCAGCGGAAGCAATAGCCGAAATGACGCGCAACCGCTACTTCTTCGACCAGGTACAAGGGGACATTCTGCAGATTTACGGGCGGGGCCTGGGAGAGCCGGAGCCGCTGCAGATCGAGCTTGACCGCACCCGGGGCCAGCTCCACCACCTACAGGAAGCCCAGAAGCGGGAGACAGACCTGGACAGCCGAGAGCGCATAGCCGCCGCGATCAGAGCGCACCGGGCCAGGATTAGAGACCTTGAAGACCGCATAGCCGCCACAGCATAGAGAAGCACCCCGCCGAAAAGCGGGGGCTTTTCTTTCTCTGCTACCGTGAAATAAATGTGTAGAAATGTGAAAATAACGCTTGACAAATAGCAGACAATCCTTTATAATTATAGACAGATAGAGAGCAACACACCACGATATACACATAACCACATACACACAAGAACACGCAGAAGGGAGCCGGAACAATGAACGAGCTTATGACGATCACCACCGGGAACGCGCTGCAGCAGCAGCGGGACGCTTTCACGCCCGACCTGTTTTCCCGTTGGATTGCCTTTATTGACGCTACCGAAAAGACCAGCGCGACCTATACCCGGAACCTTCGCCAATTCATCACCTACCTACAGGAGAACGGGATCAGCCAGCCCACCCGGGAAGATGTGATTGCCTACCGCGAAGGGCTGAAAGCCCAGGGCAAGAAAGCAACCACGATCCAGAGCTACCTTGCCCCCGTCAAGCTCTTTTTCACCTGGACGCAGACCGAAGGGCTTTATCCGAACATTGCCGAGCGCGTGAAGGGGGCCAAGATCGACAAGGGCCACAAGCGGGACTATCTGACCAGCCGCCAGGCCGGGAAGCTCCTGGACACCATCGACCGCACCACCCTAAAGGGAAAGCGTGACTATGCTATGCTTGCCCTTATGCTGACTACCGGACTTCGCACCATTAGCATTATCCGGGCAGACATCGGGGACATTCGAGCAGCCGGAGACGAAACCGCCCTTTACTTCCAGGGCAAGGGCCATGACGAGAAGGCCGAATATGTAAAGCTCGCGGGGCCTGTAGAAGACGCGATCCGGGACTATCTGAAAGCCCGCAAAGAGACAAACCCCGCCGCCCCGCTCTTTGCTTCCGAAGCAAACCGCAACGCCGGGGGCCGCATGACTACCCGCAGCATTAGCCGCACCGCAAAGGAACACATGGTAGAAATCGGGCTGGACGATGAACGGCACACCGCCCACAGCCTGCGGCACACCGCCGCAACGCTGAACCTTCTGAACGGGGCCACCCTGGAAGAGACCCAGCAGCTCCTGGGCCATGCAAACATCAGTACAACGATGATTTACGCCCACGCCCTGGAACGCGCCAACAACAACAGCGAGAAGCGCATAGCCGCCGCAATCTTCGGCTGATACAGATAACAGCATACACACAAGCGCACACACAACAGGATATAAGCGGGGCCACACCCGCCTATAGGATAGAAAAAGGGCTTCCGTACCGCCCGCCAAAGCTGACACGGAAGCCCAAACCACCCCGCCGGAGCGGGACAGGCTTATTATACCGCACCCGCTCCCGCTTGTCAATCAAGAAAGGAGCAAAGCACATGACAGTTAGAGAACTCTGCAAGACCGTAAACGCCAGCCGCTACACAATCGCAAACCAAGGCAACGCGATCCCTTTTGACCCGGAGAACGAGCTGGAAATGGAAGCCTATGGGGGCTTCATCGTGGGCCGGGCCACCACCTACAACAGCCCCGAGGAAACCGATGTAGGGACACAGGCCGAGCTTGAAATCACCATCAAGCGGGACTATGCCGGACGCGCCAGCCGGGGCCAGGAGATCCGCAGAGAGCCGCGCCGGGGAACCGGCAGACACTACCACCCCTAAAGGGGCAACATCAGACCAGGACGCGCCAGCGGGCGGGGGAAACCCTACCCGCTCAAGCGCGTATCTGAATAACACCGCCGCGCCTGTACGCATTTAGAGGGGCAAAAACCCCGGAAAAACAAGGGCTTTCCGGGCCGAATATCGAGCGGGGAATATAAAGACCTTACCCCGCACGAAAACCCCGCAGAACGCCACAGGAGCCGCGAGAAAGGAGCCTTTCACCATGTACGAACTACGCAAACATATCTTGACGCTGCGCGCCCACAAAAAGGAAACCGTGGAGCTGAACATGGTACATTATTCCGATGTACAGCAAGACCCGCTCCGCTTCGATATTCACAAATGGGAGCGCAAGGACAACGGGGAGCGGGGCCAGATGTACCGTAACGGAATAGCCCTTTCCTTCGAGGAAGCCGCCGCCCTTCGGGACGCTCTGAACGAGAGCGAAGAGCTGAACGCCTGGGAAGCGGAGCAGGAAGAGGACGAAGACGAGGACGGAGAAGCAACCGCGCCGCTGCAGTACTACTTGCAAACCACAAACCGCCGCCGCTGACCCGGCAGACAGCGAAAGGGGAACAACATGGGAGAAGGAGCCGAACCTATGAACAAGATGAACACCGCCCGCACCTACACGATCACCAACCAGAAGGGGGGAGCCGGGAAGACCACCACCGCCGCCGCCCTTGCTTCCGGGCTTGCCCTAAAGGGCTATAACCCCCTTCTGATTGACCTTGACCCGCAAACAAATCTTTCCTTCTGTACCGGGGCCAGAACTACCGGGGCTTCAATCCTGGGCGTTCTCACCGGGGAGATCAGCGCAGCCGCCGCGATCCAGCACACGGGAGCGGGGGACATTATACCCGCCAGCAAGCACCTATCCGGGGCCGATTTACTTTTCACCGACACCGGGAAAGAATACCGCTTGAAAGAAGCCCTGGAGCCGCTGCGGGGGCAGTATTCCCATATCATCATAGACACCCCGCCCGCCCTGGGCGTTCTCACCGTCAACGCTCTAACCGCTTCCGAGGGCTTGATTATTCCAGCCCAGGCCGACATATTTTCCCTACAGGGAATTGAAAGACTATCGGAGACGCTGCAGCCTGTAAAGAGATACACCAACCCGGGCTTGCAGATCGAGGGAATACTTTTGACCCGCTACGCCGCCCGCTCTGTTTTGAGCCGGGAGATTTCCCAGCTTGCGCAGCAGATAGCCGCCAAACTTCAAACCAAAGTATTCCGGGCCACGATCCGGGACAGCGTAACGGTAAAAGAAGCGCAGATCAGCAAGCGCAGCCTTTTTGACTACGCACCCCGCGCAAAGGTAACGGCAGACTATGCCGCCTTTATAGACGAACTACTGACAGAAGGGAGATAGCACCATGCCGAAGAAAAAATCATTTATCCAGGGCAACCCCGCCGAGCTTTTCATATCGGGAGCGGGAGAGCCGGACACCACGCCACAGCCCCAGGAGCCGCCCACGATCAGACTACCGGGGACGGAGCCGCAGCAGAAACCCCAGCCGCGCCCCAAACCGCCGAAGGGATACAAGATCGACCCGCGCTTCATCGAGACGAAGAGCAAACGCTATAACGCCCTTATGCAGCCTTCCCTTTTCGAGCGGATCAAAGCGGCAGCGGAAGAAGCTGGGCTTTCCGTCAATGACCTTATTCATCAGACATTAGAAGCCGCCTTCCCGGAGAAGGACGGAGAAAGCGAGGATAGCCAAGAATGAACGATCAGACCACCGCGCCGGAGCTGCGCTTGTATGACTTGAAGGACTTGCAGAAGATCCTGGGCGTTTCCTATAGGACGCTGCTAAAATACGTGGGAAGCGGGGAGCTGAAAGCCCGCAAGATCGGGCGGGAATGGAAAGTGACCCAAGCGAACCTTGACGCTTTCATAAATGGGGGCAAATAGCCCAGGCAGAGCCGCAACCCCTACAAAGCCCCGCCACAATCGGGAGAACCGCCAGAGCAACCCCTATTTCCGGGAAGGGCCAGCAACAGCAACCCCTATTTCCTTTTCAGAGGGAAACCCCGGAAAGCCCCGTTTCTGCGGGCTTTGCCGCGCAGATGTGACCGGGCCGGGAGCCGCAGCAACCCCGGGCCTTTCTCCTGCTTGCTTTTCGACCACACCGAAACAGGGGGAGCGGGGGCCACACCGCAACAGCAAGAAGGGCGTGGACAGCCGCCCGCTCTGCTTGCCTGGGCGTGAACGCTCACGCCCGTTGCTTGCTAAGACAATACCGCCCGCCGCAGAAGATCAGCCGCACACCGAGAAAGGGGGAAACGCCGCCTTGATTGTTTATCCGTATATCGACCAGGCCGAGGGCGTGGAGATCACCGAGAGCGACCAATACCAAGCCTTGACCGAGAAAGCCCAGGGACTTCTTGACGGGCTGAACCTTCGCCCAGCGAAGCGGGCAGAGCTGCAGCACCTTCTTACAGGGAAAGAACAGGAAGCCGCCCGCCTTGCCTTTATCTGCGGAGCGAGAGCCGGAGACATTCACGCGCATATCGTGGGCCGCTTGCAGCGCAGAGATTGACCGAGAGCCACAGGAAGCCGCCAGGACGAGCGCAGACGGAAGGAGCGGGAACAATGACACCCAGCAACCGCACAACCGCATACAGGGCAACGAGAGCCGCCAGAGCGCACCCGGAAGCAGACGCAGCCGCCAGCACCACAGGCAGAGACGCACCGCGCCGGAGACCTGGACAGCACCAGCGGAGACAGCCGGAACAGCATGGGGAAAACGGGGGCATTGTCCGAAAACTATTATTAGCAGACAATGAAAAGTGAAGACAATAGCACCCTATTACACGCCCATATAGCCCCCATGTGAAGCTATCGACATACACACCACCACATACACAGGACAGACAGCACAGCCACACAGCACCGCCGCCCGCTCTGACAGCCGCAGCCTATAGGGGAAGGAGCTGGGCCGGAGCCTGGACACCATGCAGCCGCGCCGCAGATCAGAGCGAGAGCCAGCCGGAGACAGCCGAGCGGGCCGGACAGCAGCCGGACGAGCTGCAGCCGGAGCCGGAGACCAGCAGACCAGCCGGGGCCACCTGGGGCATAACCCCCACCCCCTACCACGCACACGCACCCGCCCCCGGTTTACAGTCGGCAGCTTTATTTTCTTCTCCACGCCCCCCGGTAGCTCTTCCCGGGACAGCCCTTTTCTAATTTTCGCCTTTAGGAGTGATAGCCCATGCCTACCATTTACCAGACAGACCGAGAAAGGCTTATTCTCTACAGGCTGGAAGAAGCCGCCCGCTATATCGGAGTATCGAGCCGGACGCTTCGCCAGTATATCAAAGATCAGAGACTACCAGCGCAGAAGATCGGGGGCATTGTGTATATCTGGGATCAGAATTTGAGCGCGTTTGTGCGCGGAGCGCACACCACGCACACCCGGAACACCGTACCCGCTCCCACCTTCGCAGAGGATTTCCCGCCAGATCCTTTTTTGTCTGCCCAGGATCAAGACTTCACCCTATCGCCAGACTTCACACAGGCCGATATTGACCGCATAGCAGCGGAGACCTACGCCGCCGCGCTCCGAGAGCAGGACGATTGAAGCCCGCCCCTATATAACGCGCACGCACGCACGCGATAAACACACCCGCACGCGCATTATAGAGCAGCCGCCAGAACGGAAGCCCAGGGCCGGAGCCTGGAAGAAATCACCCCTTTTTACAGGGGACGCACGAAAAGAAACAAACGAAAAAAGGGCCAAAAAGAAGAGTTACCCAGCCCGTTTAAGTAACTATTTTTTTCAAAATGCAGAGTTACCGGGCCGCGCCTGTTCGCTTTTCACGCCGCCCATATACCACCCCAACAAGGAGCAATCAGCCAATGGACAACAACGATATTTTCCTTCTATCGGACAAGAACCGGGCCTATTTCAAGCGGATCAGAGCCGCGATTTTTGCGGAGCTTCACGCCGAAGGGATAGACACCGACAACGGCTTCACCGTGGAAGAGGACGCGCTGCAGCGCATAGCCCAACGCTTGACGGAGAGAACCCCGAAGATCAACCCGCTTGCAACCTATAAGAAAGCGCACAAGGCCGCAACGGAGCGCAGTTTTATGCTTATGCGGGCTGATTTGAAAGGCGTAACGCTGGAAGAATACGCCCACCTTTACCGCCTGGGAACCGGGACGGAAGCAGAGGAAGAGCGGGAAACGCCAGAGGAACACGCCGCCTTTCTGGAAGAACTGCGGGCCGAGATCGAGCGCAGCCGCCTTTTCTACTACATGGGGAAAAGGGAGCCGCAGAATTTCCGCGCCCTGTATAGGGAATGGTTTTACCTTCGCAGCGATGACCCGTCTTTTCTGAAAACCCCATTGCTTTCTCCTGTATGGCCTGGAAGCCCCGCCTATGCTCTGCTATCTGGGCTGGACGATTGGCAATCAGCCCACACTATGCGGAACGGCAAAAAGACATGGATCACCCAGGAGATCAGAGCGGAGAACCCGGAATACTGGGGCAAGGAATGGAGCTTCACGCCAACGCCGGAGCAGCTGGACGCTCTGCGGAACGCGCTGGGGCTTCCCAGATACCGCTATATCAGCCTGGGGGACTATACAGACCTTCTATTCCTTGACAGCTTCTTAAAGGCTATCGTTGACGCTTCCCCTTCCGTTGAAATCCATTCCGGGGACAAGCCGCCTATAGGAAGCACAGCCGGGGCTAAACGATTTAGCTACATTCACCAGGGAACAGCATTAAACGAGTATGTAAAAACCCAAGCAACCCCGGAGAATATAACCGTTGACGCTTCCGGGCTTGCTATCATAGCAAGACAAGATTTTTCAATCCGTCTACCCTACACTTTGCTACCTGGGCTTCGGGCTTCTGCCTATCAGCTGTTAGACGCAATAGTTAGACGCTACACGGAGAACGGAGCGCGAAGCCCGGAAGTTGTATTAACCCTTGACGAATATATGACCGCGAGGGGGCTAAAAGACAGGAAACAAGCAAAGGAACAGGCAAGGGTAGATTTGGCAGTTTTACAGGCTTCCGCTATCACCTGGGAAGAAAAGCGCGGGGGGACAACCGATACTTACAAATTCGTAAACGTGGCAGACTGGGGCAGCATTGAAAGAGACGGGAGAATAATTTTCACCTTCGGGGCTAAATTCCATTCCGTTC
Organism: Clostridiaceae bacterium; assembly: GCA_904501705.1. Classification (GTDB taxonomy): domain Bacteria; phylum Bacillota; class Clostridia; order Oscillospirales; family Acutalibacteraceae; genus UBA5905. Next base: position 9,663 of record CAJGCA010000055.1, read on the forward strand.
TGTCTGCTTACCCCGTCATGCCTTACCCTGATTTCCTTCTAAAAATTAACGGGAATAACAACCCGAACAGCTATTTTTTCGGGCGAAAGATAGCCGAGCATAAGCGCATGAACGCCGGAAAGAGCAATGAAGATTTGATTTCCGTTGATACTCTGCTTTCCGTGGCCCGCTCCATTCCTTCCTATGAGCGAGTAATGCGAGGAAATAGAAACATTACCGCAAGGATTATAGAACCGTTCGAGCGGGATATGGACGCGCTCGCGCCGGATATTACATGGGAATATTGCCACCGGGCCAATACCCCACTTACAGAAGACGAGCTTTCCGACATGAGCTACAGCTTGTTCTCTTCGCTTCTTGTTCATGTAACATGGAAGGACTACCCAGACCAATCCCACCTTATCGAGCGGAGAGCCGCCGCAATCGAAGCGGCAAAAGAGCCGCCGAAGGAGCGGAAAAAGCGGAAAAAGTGACAAGATCGAGCGGGGCAGCACACCGCAAGCCCCGCTTTTTCTTCTCTTTTCGATTTCCTATAAAGGGAATACCCGCCCGCAGCAACAACATCTTGATAGCTTCGCCAGGGGCAGAATACAAGATAGCCGCAGCCCGCAACCCGCAAAATATTTTTTGGGGGTAGCCCTGTGCATTTTGGGGGGTAGCCCTGTGCAATTTGGGGGGTAGCCCTGTGCAATTTGGGGGGTAGCCCTGTGCAAGAATTTTCTGAAACCCTTGATTTACAAGGCTTTTCGGGGCGTGGATTTCATCTAATAGTTTCTAATTGTACTAAAAGAAACTAAGCAGCACCGCCGCAAATTTTTATTTTTGCGGCTATGCTATAATTCCCCTGTAAATAAGGGGCCGCAAGAGCCGGGGCCAGGCCTAACAAGCAACGGATTTGTATATACCCTTACCGGCAAGCAATGCTTCCGGCTATCCAGACGCTACCCGCAAGCAGGGCATGTGTACATACAAATGCAAAAATCCGCTTGTTAGG
>CAJGCA010000056.1 GCA_904501705.1 Clostridiaceae bacterium
GACGACCATCTGGGATTTGAGCGTCCGGATACAGCGTGATACAGATACAAAAAGCCCCCACCGGGTTGTGAACGGTGGGGGCTTTTCAAAGCAAATTGCTTGTTCATAAAATGTTTACAGAAAATGGGGTGCGGCATTTTTGAAAAAAATATGCTATAATCTGCGCAAAGAGACAAAACAGCACAAAATGAACGCTGCCGCGAGCGCACAGCGGTGCGGGCGCACGGGTGCGCGGGCGCGTTTTATGAGATACAAACTTACGAAAGGAGGGAAATTTTGGGAAAACGAGTCAGAATAGAGGACTGGGAGACCCCCGAGGGGCTGGCGTTGCTTAGAAGCATGGCCAAGCTGAAGCTGGAGGAGATAGCCGGAATCATCGGCATCAGCCGAACCACCCTGAACAAGTGGTGCATACGAAGCGAGTCAATCAATGATGCGCTCCGACAGAAGCTTGACGAGGAGACGGCCAGGCGCGTGGAGAAGGCGGTCATTGAGAGCTGTTTCGACCGCAAGGTTAAGGTCAAGATCAGGAAGCAGGTAGTGGACCGCGAGGGAGTGGTACACGATCTGGAGGAGGTCAAGGAGCAGGTAATACCGGCGGACACGCGGGCGCAGCGGTTTGTGTTGACGAATCGGAGCCCGGGCAGATGGCAAGAGAAGGTCACTGTAGAAGCAGACGCCGGAGAGAATGTCGTGTCTTTCATACCTGTGCAAGAGCGAATGGAGACACCGGCGGAGGACGTGAGCAATCGTGGCTGAGCTAATGGATCTGTACAAGGCCGGTGACGTAGTAAACGGAAAGCGTGTGGCCTGGGTGCCTCAGCCGCGCCAAGCCGAGTTCATGCGGCGTTTTGAGGATGAGGTACTGTTTGGAGGAGCGGCAGGAGGAGGCAAGAGCGACGCGCTGGTGGCCGAGGCTCTGCGGCAGATCGGTAAGCCCAAGTACAAGGGGATCATCCTCCGTAAGACCTTCCCCCAGCTGCAGGAGCTCATCGACAAGTCCCTCGCCCTCTACCCGCTGATAGACCCCAAGGCTTCCTACCACTCAACCAGCCACACGTGGAGGTTCTCCAGCGGCGCAAAGATCCAGTTCGGCTCCATGCCCCACAAGAACGACCGATTCCAGTATCAGGGTATCGCCTACGACTTCATCGGCTTTGACGAGCTGACCCACTTTACGTGGGACGAATACGATTTTCTCCGATCCCGTAACCGTCCCAACGACGCGGGGATGCTGGTCTACATGAGAGCCACGGCCAACCCGGGCGGAGTCGGCCACGGCTGGGTCAAGGACAGATTCATCACCCCTGCGCCGCCCAACACCACGATCTGGGAGAATTCCACCTTCACAGACCGAGATGGCACGAAGTACACCCGCCGTATGTCGCGGATCTTTATCCCGTCCTTTTTGCAGGACAATCCGGCACTGCGGCAGAACGACCCCAACTACATCTTCAAGCTCGCCAGCATGAGCGAGGCACAGCGCAACGCCATGCTCTACGGAGACTGGGACTCCTACTCCGGGCAGGTCTTCCGCGAGTTCAAGAACGATCCCGCCCACTACGGAGACCACCGATGGACGCACGTCATCGAGCCCTTTGAGATCCCCAAGCACTGGCCGATCTACAGATCCTTCGACTGGGGCTTCTCCAAGCCCTTCTCGGTGGGCTGGCACGCGGTGGGACCCGACAAGACCCTGTACCGCATCAAGGAGTTCTACGGCTGCAAGGAGGGCGAGGTCAACAAGGGCTTGGAGATGCCCGCCAGCGAGATCTTCGCGGAGGTGCGGCGCTTCGAGCAGGAGGACTACAACATCCGCGGCCACAAGATCTACGGCGTGGCAGACCCTGCCATCTGGGAAAAGTCCCACGGGCCCAGCATCAACGACATCGCCGAGAGCCAAGGCATCTACTTTGAGAAGGGCAAAAACGCTCGGATCATGGGCTGGCAGCAGCTGCACGAACGGCTAAAGTTCGACGAGGAAGGCCGCGCTATGTACTACGTCTTCAACACCTGCCCTCACTTCATTCGCACCGTGCCATCGCTGGTCTACAGCGAGACCCACGTGGAGGACGTGGACACCGAGGGAGAGGATCACATAGCCGACGAGACCCGCTACATGTGCATGACCTACGTCATCGAGCCCCGCATCACGGTAAGACGTGAGGTTTGGCAGCACAACCCCCTGTACCTGTATCTTGACGTTAAGCAAGGAGATTTGAGATGAACGATATTAACGAGAAAACCCAAGCCCCCAAGGCCGAGGGAAAGAAAGCGGCCGCCAAGCGCATCGGCAAGGAGCAGGTCGAAAAGGCGCGGATCAAGCTGGAGATGTTCAAGGCCGCCAAGGGCACAATCAACAACACCATCAAGTTCAACGAGCAGTGGTTCCGACGCCGCTATCAGGAGTACGCCGGCACGGATGCGAGCGGCTACGCCCTGATCGGCGACACCGAGCCCCGCAAGAGGGGCGAAATAGTCAGCCCTCAGTCGGCATGGCTGTTCAATTCGGTCATGAATTTCGTGGGTGACGCCTCAGACAACCGTCCCCGCGCCAACATCATCCCGCAGGAGGCGCAGGACGAGGAGGAGGCCTACCTCCTCGGCAAGGTCATTCCCGTGGAGCTTCGTCGCATGGGCTTTGAGAAGGTCTACGACGACAACCAGTACGTCAAGGGAACTCAGGGCTGGTGTCTCTACACCCATGGATGCGACCGCGAGACAAAGACCCTGTACGTCAAGGATGCGCAGATCCTCAACTTCTACTGGGATCTGGAAAAGAAGGATATCCAGGACTCCTCCGACGTGTTTTATCTGACACAGATGGACCGCGACGAGCTGATCCGCGAGTACCCCGAGCTGGAGCGGGAGGCCTCCTGCAACGACGGCGACTATGAGCGGTACGACGGCAACCCCACCAACGGCAAGCCCACCAAGATCACCGTGGTGGACTGGTACTACAAAAAGCGCAACAAGGATCGCAAGCGCGTTCTGCACTACTGCAAGTTCGTGGGCGACGTCGTCCTGTACGCCTCCGAAAACGACGCGGAGCTTTCCGAGGTCGGCTGGTACGAGCATGGGGACTACCCATTCGAGATCGACGTCCTATACCCCCTGCAGGGACAGGCAGCGGGATTTGGTAAGGTGGCTGTGGGACTCAACACTCAGCAGTACATCGACTACATCGGAAAGGCTCTGGTGCAGAACGCCCTGTGGGGCTCTCGTCCTCGCTACTTCTACAAGGAGTCCGCGGGCATCAATGAGTCGGACTTTCTTGACGTCAACAAGACCTTGGTCAAGTATCAGGGCAGCGGCGGTCGCGAGGAGATCTTCCCCATTGAGGTGCCTCGGATCGACGGCAACGTGCTGAACCTGCAGGCCTCCATGATCGATGAGCAGCGCACCAACTCGGGCACCACCGAGGTGGCCACCGGCGCGACCCCCGGCGGCGTAACGGCTGCGCAGGCCATCGGAGCTCTGCAGGAGGCGCAGGGCAAGCAGGGGCGACTCTCCAACCGTTCCTCCTACGAATGCTACAAGCGAATCGTGTACAAGCTCATCTCCCTCATCCGCCAGTTCTACGACGAGGATCATTTCTATCGCATCGTAGGTGAGGACGGCGAGGCGCAGTACGTGACCTACAACGGCCGCACGGCTGTCAGAGACGGCAGACACCCTGCCTACGACATCGAGGTCACCACGGAGAAGCAGAGCGAGTACACCCGGATGAGCAACAATGACCTCATGCTCAATTTCTTCTCTGCGGGGTTCTTTTCTCCTCAACTGGCGCCCCAGGCGTTGGCGTGCCTCCAGCAAATGGACTTCGACGGAAAGGACGAGCTCATCCGCATCATCCGCGCCAACATGGAGGAGCAGGAAGAAAAGGAGGCATTGGGACAGGCGCTCGTGGAGTACGCGCAGGTCATCGACGAGCTGAATGCAGACCGTGCCGCCCGAGACGCGGCCGATGGGCTCCCCTCGGAGGACGTGCCCAGCTACGTGGAGCAGACGCAGGCGGTGCTGTCTCAGATCCTCGGCGGTGCAGAGCCGCAAGGAAGCGGACGATCTGCAAGCCTGAGCGGTTCTGCGGGTCCCGGAATTAATCAAGCTCGGAAGGAGGCGGCGAGCGCGGCATCGCCAACGTAACATGATCGAGATCAAAATCCTGAAGGACAAGACTGCACGGAGGATCGCCGTAGAGGCCAAAGGACACGCGGAGACTGCACGGGGGCAGAGCCTTCTGTGCGCGGCGATATCCTCCCAGATGCTGGGATACTCCAAGGTTGTAGCGGCCATGGGGAGCAAGATCCTCGACGGCATCATCCGTGTGCAGTACGGAGACGGCATCGTAGACGTTAAGCTGGCCACCGCCAAGGACTACAAGCGCGTTGAGCGGTACTTGGCTCCCGTTGAGGCCGCCATCGACGCCTACGCCGGGAGCTTTCCCGACTCGCTCCGCGTTGAGCGGAACTAAAGACGACTTGCCCGCGACAAGGGCTACCAAATACATTTACGGAGACCCCACGACACGGGGAGAAAGGAGGCGCACATGATGCGACTCAACAACACTACGTGGCAGGACGGCAAGCTGCTGAGACTGTCTCTCCAGTTCTTCGCGGAGGGAGGCGGCGAGGGCGGCACAGGCGGCGACTCGTCCGGGAGCGGTGACATGGGAGCGCCTGCGGGCGGCACCGGCACCGATACCACCACAAGCACGGGCGGTAGTACCGCCGAAAAGGATTTCTTCGAGCAGATGGACACCGAGAGCCGCAACGCTTTCCTCAAGAAGCACGGCCTCATGCACCACCAGGCGGCCACCAAGCGCTACCAAGGCTCTGTGGAAAAGGCGGGCAAGTACGATGCCCTCACGTCCCAATTAGAGGCCGTGGCCGAGCGGTACGGCGTATCCGTAGACGACCCCGAGGCCTTTGCCAAGGCCATCCTCAATGATCCTGCTCACGTAAGAGCAAAAGCAAGAGAGATGGGCGTGACGGAGGACGTGGCGAAAAGCCTTGTCGCGGCGGATGCAAACGAGGCTTTGAGCAGAGCGAGAGCGGCGCAACAGGTTAGGGCGGATGCTTTTGCGCGTGCGCAAGCGCAGGAGCAGGAGGTCAAAGAGGCCTATCCCGACTTTGACATGGCAAAGGCACAGAAGAATCCTGCATTCAAGGCGCTGTACGACACCGGAAATTTCTCTATGCGGGAGGCCTACGAGATGGCCTTCGGCAGGGAGCTTCACGCGGCGGCCGTCGAGGTTGCCAAGCAGGAGGCGAGAGCTGCGGCTCTGGCCGAGCGCGAGGCCAACGAAGGAAGACCGCGAGAGGGAGCGGCGGGCTACACGGGGCACGCATCCGTGGATCCTTCCAAGCTGACAGGAAAGGCTCTGGACGACTTCCTCGAATCCTTTATGACGCACTAAAATCCAAGAAAACAAAACACAAACACCCTCCGCAGAATGGAGAAAAATATGAAAACCAAGTTCAACGGCCTCACTATCGAGGCTATCACCATTGACCTGCAGCTGTTTGCGGCTACCGTCGTTCCCGAGAACGCGGCTACCAACATGATGACCTCCGGCAGCGGTGATATCAGCGGCGCGTTTCAGAAGGCCAACGACGCCAAGTTCGTGGAGATCCACAAGGCAGCGCTGGTGTTCGACCAGTACGTCGGCTCTACCAATATTCCCGCCCACAGCGGCAGTACTGCACGCTTCCCCAAGAAGGTGCGCATCGCTGTCAAGAACACCAAGCTGGCCGAGGGCAAGACCCCCGATCCCAGCAAGATCTCCCTGAGCTTCGTTACCGGTCAGGTGGAGCAGCATGGTGACTACGTCATGTTCACCGACGTGGCTCTGGGCACCTCCATCTACGATCTTATGGGCGTTGCCCGCGAGGCACAGGCTTACCAGTCCGCCGAGATCAAGAACGCCCTGCTCCGCGACGACATCCTGGCCGATCCCGAGGTGGCTACCGCCTACGGTGAGAGCGGGGGAACTGCCGCCACGGCCGCATCGGCCATTACCGCTAACCACAAGCTGACTGTGGCTGTTGTCAAGAAGCTGGTTGCTACCATGAAGCGCAACAACATTCGCCCTGCCGTCGGCGGCGATTACGTCATGTTCATTCACCCCGATCAGTGGTATGACCTGACCAACGACGAGGACTACAAGGCCATGCATCAGTACGCAGATCCCACTCCTCTGCAGACCGGTGAGATCGGCCGCGTCTCCGGTTGCCGCTTTGTTGAGACATCCACCGTGCTGGTGACCAAGGACGGCGCGTCCTCTGCAGGCGTATACCACGCCATCATGATGGGTGCTGACGCAGTTGACCAGATCAAGCTGGCCGAGGGCGGCATCAAGACCATCGGTAAGGGTCTGGGCTCCGGCGGCACCGCAGATCCTCTGGATCAGAGAGCAACCGTCGGCTGGAAGATGGCCTACGGCGCGAAGGTCAAGGATCCTTTGGCCGTTATCGAGGTGATGACCGGTTCCTTCAATTCCGGTTCCATCGCCGCAACCGATCTCAACACCGCCTCGTGGTAATGAGATGACAACGCGGGGGAGAACAAAATCTCCCCCGCTATGAAAGGAGAATAAAAATGGAAAAAGATGAAGTGAAGATCGACACCGAAAAGAAGGTCGAGATCGGCCCCATACCCTACGACATGGAAAACCCCTCCAACAAGTACCTGATGGTGTCCGTCAACGGCGAGACCATCATGCTGGAGAGAGGACAGATGCACAAGGTGCCCGAGCGGTTCGCGGAGGCGTACAAGCACCGTATGGCCATGGCAGGCCGCAAGATCCGCGAGCGTGAAAGAATGGCGCAGGAGCTGCGCGAAAGGCAGACTCAGGAAGGCGTTTCCTTCCTGTAATTGAGGGGCGGAAATTTCCGCCCCTTGCACCATACAAAAGGAGGTCGCACGACATGACCATCAATCAAGCCATCGCGCGGATCGACGATCTGCGCGACAACTCTATGACTGCGGACATCAAAATCATGCATCTGGAGGCCGTAGACAGACAGGTCTACGAGGAGATCATCAAGGGACGCGAGGGCGCTGAGGCTGTCGATTTCCCTACCTACACAGACAACGACGGCGAGAAGACGCTGCTGGTGCCTTCGCCTTACGATATGCTGTACGTATACCGGCTGGAGTCGGAGATCTGCTACACCCTGCAGGAGATCGACCGACAGGCTAACGCCCTGACGCGCTACAACGAGCTGATGGACTCCTTTGCCCGGAAATACGCACGGGAGCATCAGGCTCTGCCTCACGCCCCCGTGATCTACTACTAACCAAATAAGGAGGTGAGCCCATGTCGCTCTACCAGTCTCCCTTGTACTCGATCCCGTCCACGCGAACTATGACCGCCTCCTTCGGCGGACTCAATCGCCGACCCGTAATCGCAGACGGGGAGTTTTTTGATATGCAAAACCTCACGTCCGACGACGCACCTCTGCTCTCGGTGCGCCCGAAGCGAGGGATCCCATTCCAACACGAGAAGCAGAAAAAGCCCGCGGCCATTGCGGTACGCGGCGCGGGAGGACTCGGCGTGGATCAGGCGGTATGGCTGGACGGAACCGTCCTGCACTACGGCCTTTCCTGGGCTCTGGACCTTGCGCCCTACGGCATGACCGACGACGACACCGAGCGGCGGCTGGTGGCCATGGGGGTATACATCATCGTGTTCCCCGACATGATATACGTCAATGCTGTGGAGACGGCTGAGAGAGCGGTCGCACCTACCGACGTGGGAAGGATCGAGGACGGCTTTTATGGCGATGGCGACAAGATCTACGATGTAAAGGCCACCATCACCATGTGCGATATTGACGGAGTCGCTCCGCAGTACGCGCAGAACATCGAGCCGATTTTTATCTACAACGAGGAAACGAAGGTATACAAAGACGTCAACAATGAGACACATAAGACCGTGAACGGGTTCCTATGGCAAAAGATCGGAGAGGCAGACGGTCTCTACCGATACAGCGAGGAGGAGGGATCATGGTATAAGATCAAGGCCTACGTTAAGTTGTCCTTGGATCAGAATTACAACATGCTTGGCTGGATCAAAGCACTCAACCTGCGCGAGGAGCTGCGGGAAGGAGACGCGCTTAGATTTGCGGGAGTGTATGATGAGACCAACGGCGGCATAGAGGACGGAGCGCACATGGTCATGAAGGTGTTTGGGAGAAATGACAACGTGAGCGGTACGGGCTTTGAGGTCGTGGTAGAAGGAACCACAAAGGTCACTACGCTGGAGATCCAGCAAAGCGTGACGGGCAAGACCATAACCGTAGAACGTCCTGTCCCCGTCATGGATCACATGATCGAGGCGGGTAACCGCCTGTGGGGATGCCGATACGGAGACGACGGGAGCGGTCATTTCGTCAACGAGATCTACTGCTCCGCAAGCGGCGACTTCTACCGCTGGATCCTCGGGGACGTGACGAATGACGATTCCCCCGTGACCTTCTCGGTGGGCGCGGACGGCGGCTTTACGGGAGCGGTCACCTTCCAGGGCTACCCCACATTTTTCAAGGAGCATACCATGTTCCGCATCAGCGGCTACGGCGCGTCGGGCTTTGCGGTCAATGACACCCCCTGCGTGGGCGTGGCGCGAGGCGCACACAAGTCCCTGGCTGTAGTCGGAAACGCCCTCTACTACAAAAGCCCCACGGCGGTCATGGGCTTTGACGGCTCTGCCCCTGTGTCGGTATCCGAGCGGTTAGGCAAGCTCACGGGCTACACAAGAGCCGTAGGCGGCGCGTGCGGAGATAAATACTACCTGTCACTCTACGGATACAAGGGGCAGGGAGCGGTGCTGTACGCCATGGACACCACGCAGGGCGTCTGGCACAAGGAGGACGCCACCGAGGTGGAGAGCATGGCAGCCGTCTCCGGCAATATGTACTTCGTCCGCGTTCTGCGAAAGAAGGTAGGCGAAGAGGAGACTGTGACCCATGAGATCCGCACGGTGACTCCGCGGTCTGCGAATGACCCGACAGAGACTGAGCCCGTCCGCTGGTACGCCGAGACGGGATTGATCGGGCTGGACGACCCCGATGCCAAGTACATCAGCAAGCTCGCGATCCGCATGAGCCTTGAAGCAGGGACTTTGATAAGAATAATGGTGCAGTACAATTCCTCGGGATACTGGAAGCAGATTGGCGCAACGGAAGCGGCCTCCGTCAAGACGGTGACTATTCCCGTCGTCCCTGCGAGGTGCGACCACATGAGACTGAGGCTGGAGGGAGTAGGCGGTTGCAAGGTCTACTCCATCACCAAGACCCTGCAGGCGGGAGCGGAGGTATAAGACATGTCTAAGCTGGTACAAAAGATCCCCCAACTAACGGGGACACCCGCCGAGCAGACCGCCAAGCTGCGGGAGCAGGTAAATCGCGTGGTGGACGAGATCAACCGAGCCCTGCAGGAAAAAGACCGCGAGATCGAGCGGATGAGAAAGGAGATCCAGAACAATGAACGGAAGTAAACAGAAGTACCGCCTTGACGACTACTTGCAGGATAAGGCGGCAAGAGCTGCACAGCCCCTATTGAGAGGCGGCGTGTCGGGCGTTGGGCAAAACGCAGTTGCAACACTTATTAACTCATCCGCCGTGCCCACGGTCAAGGGAATGGCCGTAAAGCCTCCTCACGTGGTGCAGAAGCCTGCGAGCGATGGGGCGGCCGCGGTAAGCACCGGGCAAAACGTGACCGTGGACATCGCTAATCCCGATACCGGGGCGAGCGCAGGCGGCGGTACTCTGACCCAGTCCCAGATGACCACGGCCTACACCAAGCAGCTGATGGAGTCCGCCCTACAAGGGCTGCTGGAAATGCAGAACCGCAAATTTAAGTACGACGCCAAGTCCAGCCCTCTCTACTCCATCGTGCAGAAGCAGGCCGAGGAGAACGCCCGACTGGCCTCCGGCAGAGCCTATGCCCAGGCCAAGGCGGCCACAGGCGGCTACGGCTCCTCCTACGCCACTCTTGCCGCAGACGAGGCGGGCAGGCAGGCCATGCGAGAGCTGGACGACCAGCAGCTTGCGCTCTATGAGGCGGCGCGGTCTGAGTTTGAGGCAGAGAACCGGTCGGCTCTTGACTGGTACAACGCCACGAAGCAGCTGTATGCGGATGCCGCCTCGTTGGAAGAGGAGCAGAAGGCTGAGTCGGGCATGACGCAGGGCGCATCGGAGGCAGCGCAGTACCTGTTAAATACATACGGCGTTGCATACTCGGAACAGGCCATGAGACAAGACCTGCTCGGAAAAGGATACAGTGAAGCGGATGTAAATGCCGCTTTGGAAAGCCAGCGAAAAATGGTGA
>CAJGCA010000057.1 GCA_904501705.1 Clostridiaceae bacterium
CTCCTATTTCTCTTAAAGTGTATCCTTGCTCCTTTAGTTCCAATATCTCTTTTTCATATTCTTTAATATGTCTGTAACTTCTTGGCATGAAAATTCCCCCTATGGTAGTTTCTTTAATTCTACCATAGGGGGTTCTTTTTTCTATTGTCCGTTTTTACTGGACTTGTGCAATTTGCCATACCGTATTTTTTTATTGAAATTTCGGTAGAAAATGCCGCGAGTCTATGCTATAATAGAAATAATCGTAGATACAAGTGGGGGATTGGCTTGATAAAAAACCTTAAAAGCATTCGCGTTGTAAACTTGTTGATGCTAACGTTGGCCGGTATGATAAACGCCTTTGGTATTACCATATTCTTAACGCCGGTTAAGTTGTATGACAGCGGCATTTCAGGAACGTCTATGTTGCTCGATCAGATAACGCCGGGATATTTAACGTTATCCGTTTTCCTGTTGATACTGAATGTACCGCTATTCTTGTTCGGTCTTAAGAAACAGGGATGGCTTTTTACGGTTTACGCGATTTACACTGTTGGCATTTATTCTCTTTTCGCGTGGTTGATAACCGATGTTTTTCCGATCGACGTAAGTATCGCTTCGCCACTTGCCGGAACAGACTTGTTGTTGTGCGCCTTGTTCGGCGGTATGATTTCGGGTATCGGCAGTGGTCTTGCCATCCGATACGGCGGCGCGATGGATGGTATTGAGGTTATGGCGATCATTTTTGCGAAAAAACTAGGCGTTACTGTCGGCACCTTCGTGATGGTATATAATGTGCTGTTGTATATTATCTGTGGTTTTGTGCTGAGAAGTTGGATATTACCCTTGTATTCCATCGTGACGTACGCCGCCGCGTTAAAAACCATAGACTTTATTGTAGAGGGTATAGACAGAGCAAAATGCGCTATTATTATTACGGAAACGCCTGATGACATTTGCAAGTCCTTAAGCGATGCCTTTGGCAGCGGAATGACACACCTGGAAGCAAAAGGCGGCTATTCTAATCGTGACAAAACAATGATTTACTTTGTGGTTAATAGATATCAGGTGATACGGATGCGCGACATTGTTCACGAGATTGACCCGTCTGCCTATATTACCATCAGCGAGGTTGCCGACGTGTTTTCGAATAATAACAAAAACGATTAAACGACAAGGCGAGTTGATCGCACTCATCAGCGCAAAAAAAGCAGAGCACCGTCTAACAGACGGTGCTCTGCTTTTTTTTGGAGCGGCTGACGCTGACCTCGGCGCAATCCGCCGAGGTCATAAAAATACCCGCTCAGCCGTTTAAACAACGGCTGTTTCGCCTACGCGAAACCACGTGTATTTGGGTGCGTAGCCGTGAGTCTGTACAATACTTTGTTGCAGTTTGCAAAGCGAACTGCAAGGCGATTTTTCGCCCCATACAGCCGTAAAAGGAAAAGGACACCCGACTGGGTGTCCTTTTCCTTTTGGAGCGGCTGACGAGGCTCGAACTCGCTACCTCCACCTTGGCAAGGTGGCGCTCTACCAGATGAGCTACAGCCGCATATCTCGCAACGCAGGTTATTATAGCAAACCGCGCCCGCGTTGTCAAGATGAAATTTCAAAAAAACCAAAAGAAATTTGTCGGCGACCTTATAACTGGAAATCCTCCGCCTTGTAGGTGTCCAGCTTCGGCTGACGGTAGGGGATGCGCTTGAGCGGATCGTACACGAACCGTCGGCAGCGGTGATACATCGGCACGATGCCGCGTTTGGCGCACAGCATCACCCGTCCGTCGGCCGCGCGGCGCGCGCGTGCGCAATATTCACAGCTTGGATTGATATTATTTCCGTATAATTTTCGGCGCATGAGAAAGTTCTCCTCTCGCACAAAAGACTTATCCTACATATCATAGCACATCCTTTGGCGGATTTCCAGTCTTTTTTGGATAAAAACACAGCATTGCCATAAAACTAAATAGTAACAGCATTACCGAGGCGGAGGCTGATGCGTAAAACGGCGTGGCGGACGGCGTGCTGATCGTCGGCAGATCGACAGGAATGAAATAAAACAGTCCCGTGGCGATCAGCCCGCTGACGCACCCGTGCACAAGCCGTCCGCTCCAGAATGCTTTGGTGAGCATCTTTTCGCCATTATGGCTCTTGAGCGCGACAGCGAGCTGCCCCTGCACCGACAGCCCGCCCCAGCCAAGACACAAACATAGCCAGAATGGAGCCAAAGAACCGCCGCCCGCGATGGCGATACAGCCGCAGCTAACCTCTGTGAGCATCGCCGCGGCATTGCTCCACGCAGAGGCGGGGATGCCGCTTAAGGATTGCAGCGCGTGAGGCAGACCGCTTGCTTCCCACACCGACAGCCCCGCCGCGGCCAGCAGCACGAATCCGCACATCGTCAGCAGCGCCGCGCAGGTGTCCTGCACGGTCTGCGCGAACGCACGGGGCGGCGAGGCGGTGATGGGAGACTCTTGGGCATTATCTTCGCGCGCTTTGCCCGTGTGGGCGAGAATGATCCCCATTCCGATGGAGGTGGTCGCGTGGGTAGCAAACAGCAGCCAGCCCGCGCGTGTGCTGCCGAGCAGACCCGCACCGACCGTGCTGACGATGAATCCGGGTCCGCCGTTGATGCAGAAGAGGGTCATCCGTCGCGCCTCGATAGCGGTGATGCGACCGCTGTTTTTCAGACGCCCGATTGCGAGTGCTCCCGCGGGATACCCGCCGAAGAGGCTCAGCAAAATCGCCGTCCCGCAGCAGGCGGGCAAGCGGAACAATCGCCGTGTGACGGCAACAACGAGCCTGTTCGGTCGAGTGCACAGCGGCGAATCGGTCAGCACCCCCGCGAGGATCATAAACGGGTATAGTGTCGGTATGATAACCGATGAGCAGACGGACAGTCCGCGGCTGACGCCGTTGGCGAGCGCCTGCGGAAAGCGAAGCATCACGATGGCGATGGCAATCAACGCCGCGCTCGCGGCGGCGGTAAACAGCGAGCGCTTGTGCAGTGTATGAAAGAACACGGTTGTCCACTCCTTTCTCCTCATTTTATGCGGCATCAGCGGGTGATATGAGCATCATTTGTTGCTTGCCGACATAAAAATAGCAACGATAGGGAGTGTTGTTATGAAACGAAAACGGCGGATGGGTCAACGGTTGCAGCGGGCGATGGAGTTGTCCGACGGTATGTTGACCGGCGCGACATTTATGGAGATCGAGGGCGATTCGCGTTTGGTGATAACCGGATGTAAAGGCATACACGCTTACAGCGAGGAATGCATCCGCCTTTGTACAGTCAACGGTTATGTGTCGTTCTATGGGCGGGATCTGGAGATGGGATGCCTGTCCGCGGACGGCGCGACGGTGAGCGGGCGTTTGCTGCGCATCGAATTTGATGCAGGGGGCGATGTGTGATGGGCGTTTTTCATATCTTTCGTTGGTTTCCCGGTTGGGTACGCGTAGAGACTGAAGGAGGGTATCCCGAACGACTGCTCAATTCCATCTCCCAAGAGGAACTCGCGGTGTGGGGCGTGCGTTTTCGCGATGAACAGATGCGGTTTTCCTGCTTTGCCCGCGATTATCGGTCGCTGTGCCGCAATGCGCGTCGCGCATGCGTGCGTATGCGTATAAAGCAAAAGCATGGATTGCCGTTTTGGCTTCATCGCTATCGCAGACGCAAGGGGATGCTGGTCGGGCTTGCGTTGTATGCTTTGATTCTGGCTCTGTTGTCGCCGCGTATCTGGGCGATCGAGGTAATCGGTAACGGCGCGACTCAGACCGAGGAGATTCTCGCCGTCGCGCAGGATATGGGGGTGCAGATCGGGGCGCGGATGGATGGCTTGCAGATAAAACAGCTGGAGATTATGGGGCTTAACCGTCTGCCGACGCTCGCGTGGATCTCGGTCAACCCGAGTGGCTGTGTTGCGCGGGTGGAGGTAACCGAGCGTAAGCCAACCCCGGAGGTGCTGGATCTGTCGCAACCGTCGGATATGGTTGCGGTGCGGGATGGGAAGGTCGTATCCGTGACGGTGGTCAGCGGACAGAAGCGTGTGATGGCGGGCGAGGCGGTGTCGGCGGGCACAGTGCTCATCAGCGGGAGGATAGATAGTGAGCTCGGCGAGCAGCTCTACCGCGCTTACGGAGAGGTGTGGGCGCAGACCGAACGCCGCATCACCGTGCGCGTGCCACTGACCTATTATCCCGCTGTGCCCGACGGCTTTGTCGCGGTGTGCCCGACGCTCAGTTTTCTTGGCTTGGAAATCCCGCTGTATGCCGACCCGCCAATGGGGGAAGAGTATCGACAGACCGAGCGCACGCATTTTCTGCAGACGAACGGGTTGACCCTGCCGCTCGGCATCACCAATCGTTACTACATCCGCACCGAGCGTCCGCTCACGACCCGCACCGAGCAGCAGGCCGCCGATCTGGCCGCAAAACGGCTCAAAGCACAAGAGGCTACGCTGTTCGGCGACGGAGAATTTGAGGAGCTTGACCGTACTCACGAGATGGTCGGCGGCGTGTACACCTTATCGGTGAAATACCATTGTCTGGAGAACATCGCGGTGGAAGAACCGATCGCGTAAATTGGTGAAAAAAGTTTTGAAAAAAATTTTAGCGATTATGCCTAGTGACAAATGAAAATTTTAGTGATAAAATATAAAAAAGACGAGCAACAAGGAAGGAAATTATGACGGAGCAGATTATCAATGTAGAGCGAATGGAGCAAGCGCTGTCTCTGTTCGGCAGTTTTGATTCAAATATTCGTCTGGTGGAGCAGGAATACGGCGTGACCATCCTCGCGCGCGGCACCGACATCAAGATCAGCGGCGAGCCGCTCAGCGTCGACCGCGCCGCGCGGGCGATCGACGGGTTGCTGCAGCTCATTAACCGCGGCGAGGACCTTAATGAGCAGAATGTGCGGTACGTACTGATGCTGGTCGGCGAGGGCGCAGAGAGCGCTATCGGCAAGATCGGCTCGGACAGTCTGTGCGTTACCTCAAAAGGTAAGCCCGTCAAGCCGAAAACGCTCGGGCAGAAGCAGTATGTTGATGCTATCGCCAAAAACACCGTTACGCTTGGCATCGGCCCTGCCGGTACGGGCAAGACGTACTTGGCGGTGGCGATGGCGGTGCGGGCATTCCGCGCGAAAGAGGTCAACCGCATCATCCTGACCCGCCCTGCGGTGGAGGCAGGCGAGCACCTCGGCTTTTTGCCGGGCGACCTGCAGAGTAAGGTCGACCCCTATCTTCGCCCGCTGTACGACGCCTTGTTCGATATGCTCGGCGCGGAGAGCTATCAGCGGTATATGGAGCGTGGCGATATTGAGATCGCCCCGCTCGCATATATGCGCGGACGCACGCTGGATGACAGCTTCATCATTCTTGACGAGGCGCAGAACACGACCCCCGAGCAGATGAAGATGTTTCTCACCCGCCTCGGCTTTAACTCCCGTATGGTGGTGACGGGCGACGTTACTCAGATCGACCTGCCCGACGGCAAGCAGAGCGGACTTAAGCAGGTGATGCGCATTCTGCAGGATGTGGAGGATGTGGCGATCTGTCAGTTCGGGCAGAAGGACGTCGTGCGCCATCAGCTGGTGCAGCGCATTATTGCCGCGTACGAACAGTTTGAGCGTTCGAGAGCCAAAAGCCCTCGTCCCAATAATAAAAAAGAAGAAAGGCAAGGCAAAAACAATGGATAAAATCAAGGTCGTTATTGACAACAAGCAAAAAGCCATCAAGATCCCTACAGGTGTCCGTCTGCTGATCCGTCGTTGCTGCCATGCCGTGCTGGAGCAGGAGGGCTTCGAGGGCTCCGCTGAGGTGGATGTGTCCCTCGTCGACAATGAGCAGATCCGCACCATTAACCGAGAACAGCGGAATATTGATATGCCGACGGATGTGCTATCCTTTCCGCTTGGAGAGAATGGCGTGTATGACAAAAACCCCGCTACGGGTGCGCATATGCTCGGCGACATCGTCATCTCGCTTGAGCGCGCCGAGGCGCAGGCGGAGGAATACGGTCATTCCTTTCAGCGCGAGGTCGGTTATCTAACCGTACATTCGATGCTACACCTGCTTGGTTACGATCACGTGGACGGCGGGCTTGAAGCGGTGCATATGCGTGAGAAGGAAGAGGCTGTGATGCTGTCGGTGGGGCTTCCCCGCGGCGGCAGTTATGTGCTTGATCAAGAATAATTGTCAGCGACCGTCGCAATACACGGCGGTCGCTTTTGAATGAGAAAGGAAGTCATTATGGATACTTTATCCGCCTTTGCGGCGATTGTCGGTCGCCCGAATGTCGGTAAATCGTCGCTGCTCAACGCGATGGTGGGGCGCAAGGTTGCCATTGTCTCGGACAAGCCGCAGACCACCCGCACCCGTATTATGGGCGTGGTGACGCGGGATAAGACCCAACTTGTGTTCCTCGACACCCCCGGCAACCACAAGCCGCGCACCCGCCTGGGCGATTTTATGGTGCGTTCGATCGGCGAGGCGGTGTCCGGCGTTGACGTCGGTATCCTCGTCACCGAGCCGCGGGTCAATATCCGCGAGGAGGAGGAGACGCTGCTCGAGCAGTTTGCTAAACAGCGTCTGCCGAAGATTCTTGTCATCAATAAGATTGACACCGTCACCGATAAAGGGCATCTGCTGGAGGTTATCGCAGCATGGAAGGAACGCGCGGCGTTCGATGCTATATTGCCTGTGTCCGCACTGATGGGGGACGGGCTCGACGAGCTGTTTGCGGTGCTCGAGGGCTTCGCGGTGGAGAGTCCGCATTTCTTTCCCGCGGACGCGACCAGCGACCAGACCGAGCAGGCGCTCGCGTCGGAGGTCATCCGCGAGAAGATGCTGCAATTGCTGCGGCAGGAGATCCCGCACGGCATTGCGGTCGCCATCGAGCGGATGGGAGATCGCGAGACCGATAAGGGCACCATCATCGACATTGACGCGTATATTTACTGTGAGCGGGATAGCCATAAGGGTATGGTTATCGGCAAGAAGGGCGCGATGCTCAAACAGATTGCGTCGCTCGCACGCGTCGACCTTGAGGAGTTGTTCGGTGCGAAGGTCAACCTACAGTGCTGGGTAAAGGTCAAGGAGGACTGGCGCAACCGTCAGGGCTTCCTTAGCGGTCTCGGCTACAAACTGGATTGATTTACTAGACATAACAAGAATTGCCGCCGCTATTCATTCACGGATAGGATACACTATCCGTGAAAGGATGTGGACGGTATGGACGAGCAGACATTATGGCGGCAGTTTTCGTGCACGGGGCGCGTGGAGGATTATCTGCGCTACCGCGGCGTGACCCTGCCGATGAACAACGCAAAAGGAGAGGCGGACGTCTATGGCGGGAGCAAAACAGCATTTGATGACCGACGGTGTGATCCTGCGGGATTATCCCACCGTGGCGGAATCTGATCGGTTTGTGGCGATCCTGACGCGGGATCGCGGGCTTCTGCGTGCCAGCGCACGCGGAGCGAAGAACGTCAAGAGCCGCTTCGGTGCGGCAACTCAGCAGCTATGCTATTCCCGCCTGAGCCTTATCCCCGGGCGGGATAAATACATATTAGAGGACGCCAAGCCGCAGGAGGTGTTCTTTCCACTGCGGGCGGATGTGGAAAAATTGTCGCTCGCGCAGTATTTCTGCGAGCTGGCGCTGCATATGTCTCCGACGGATGCGCCCGCGACTGAGCATCTGCGGTTGCTGCTCAACGCTTTGCACTATCTCAGCGAGGGCAGTCGCGACCCGATGCTGATTAAGGCGGTGGTCGAAGGACGGCTGATGTGTCTCGAGGGTTACACGCCCGATCTGACGGGGTGCAACCATTGCGGACGGGGCGAGGATAGCCTCATGTGGTTTTCTCCTGTTGGCGGTACGCTGACCTGCTCGGCGTGCGGGATGCCGAGCGACGGCATTCCCGTCACCGCGGGCGTGCTCGCGGCACTGCGGCATATTCTGCAGGGGGATTTTGCTCGCTGCTTTGCGTTTTCTCTGCCTGCAGCGGATACGTTGCGGCTCGCGCGGTTGATGGAGCGGTTTTTGCTTGCCCAGCAGCAGCGGCGGTATAATACCTTGGATTTTTATCACACATTACGACCGGAATTAACATAGGAGAACCGATATGGAGCGAGATTATCGTGCATTAGAACTGGATAAGATACTCGATCGCCTCGCCGTGGAGACCTGCTGTGCGGATGCGGCGGATTTGGCGCGTTCCCTGCGTCCCGAAACGGACCTGACACTTGTACAGCGCCTCGTCGACGAGACGGATGATGCCTGTCGCCTGATGGCGGGCTTCGGCAGCCCGTCCTTCGGGCGGCTGACCAACGTCACCAATGCCCTGCGCCGTGCGGAGGCGGGCGCGAGCCTGTCGCTCAGTGAATTTTTGCGTATCGCCGAAGTGCTGCGGGTGATCCGCTCGCTCGCCGAGTGGCGCGCGCATTGCGCGGGTGTGGCGACTTGTCTCGATGACCGTTTTTCGGTGCTGGTACCGAATAAGTACCTTGAGCAGAAGATCTCCGCTGTCGTCGTGAGTGAGGAGGAGGTCGCCGACACCGCGTCGCCGACCCTTGCGGACATCCGCCGCAAGATGCGCGCGGCATCCGTCCGCGTGCGCGAGCAGCTGGATAAGCTCGTGCGTTCCCCCGCGTATGCGAAGGCACTGCAGGAGCCGATCGTCACCATCCGCGGCGGGCGTTTTGTTGTGCCCGTCAAGGCGGAGCATCGCGGCGAGGTCGCGGGCTTGGTGCACGACTCCTCGGCATCGGGTGCTACGGTATTCGTCGAGCCGATGGGTGTCGTCGAGGCGAATAATGACCTGAAGGTCTTACGCTCAAAGGAAGAAGCCGAGATCGAGCGCATATTGTTTGAATTGTCCGCTGAGGTTGGCGGTTTTGCCACCGCTATCATCGCGGATTACGAGATTGTTCTGGAACTCAACGTGATCTTCGCCAAGGGGCAGTTGGCGTATAAAATGAAAGCGATGAAGCCTGCGCTGTCGGACGACGGGCACATTTTGCTCAAACATGCTCGCCATCCGCTCATCGATGCTGGCAAGATCGTGCCGATCGACGTGGAGCTCGGCGGTGAGTTTGATACCCTCGTCGTTACCGGTCCCAACACGGGCGGCAAGACCGTGACGCTCAAAACACTGGGTCTTTTGACGCTGATGACGATGTGCGGCATCCTGCCGCCCGTCAGCGACGGTAGTCGTCTGTCGGTGTTTCGCCGCGTGCTGGTGGACATCGGCGACGAGCAGTCGATCGAGCAGTCGCTGTCCACCTTCTCTGCGCACATGACGAATGTCATCCGCATCCTCGGCGAGACGGATGACAGCAGCCTTGTGCTGCTCGATGAGCTTGGCGCAGGCACCGATCCTGTGGAGGGCGCGGCGCTGGCGGTCGCGATTCTCGAACGCCTACGACAGCAGGGCGCGCGCGTCAGTGCGACGACGCACTATGCGGAGCTCAAAGCCTACGCGATTAATACGCAGGGAGTCGAGAACGCGAGCTGTGAGTTTGATGTGGCGTCTTTACGCCCGACCTATCGCTTGCTCATCGGCGTTCCGGGGCGGTCGAACGCCTTTGCCATCACCGAAAAGCTTGGTATGGACGAAGCGCTCGTCGAGCACGCCCGCAGTTTAGTGTCGGGGGATGATCGACGTCTGGAGGATGTGGTGACGAGTCTTGACACCCGCCGTCAGGCACTGGAGGAACAGCTCGCCGAGACTCGCGATGCCCACGAGCGTGCGCGCCGCTTGGCACAGCGTGCGGAGGAAAAGCTCGCCGAACTGGACGAGCGTCGGCAAAAGGAACTGGATACCGCCCGCCGCGAGGCACAGCGCATTGTGGAAAAGGCGCGGCAGGAAGCGCAGCGGCTGATGGATGAACTCGACGACCTGCGAAAGCAGAAGGAAGCGGCGGATTTTGCTGAAAAGACGCGGCAGGCGAAGAGCCAACTACGCTCGCATCTGCGCCGGTTGGACGACGCGATCGATCCCGTGACGGCGCTCGAC
>CAJGCA010000058.1 GCA_904501705.1 Clostridiaceae bacterium
GCGGCGAAGCGTCTCACCGTCGAGCGCGGACAGCATCGCAGGCGGCACGTCGAGCACGGTCTTGCAGCCCGTCTGCCCCGCCTGCGCCAGACGGTACACACCGCGCGCATACGCGAGCAGGACGCTGGCGGTGAACTCGGGATTGGAATCCAGCGTCAGCTTATATTCGATGACGTGGGTGTGCTCGCCGTCCTTGCCCGTGCGGCCACTGCGCAGCACACAGCCGCCGTGCGGGATGCCGCTGTGATCGCGCGCCATCTCCTCGGCGGTGATGAAATGCACCGTGGTATCATAAGGTTCAAAGTAGTTGGGCATCGTCTTGATCTCGT
The DNA here is from genome assembly GCA_904501705.1 of Clostridiaceae bacterium. GTDB lineage: Bacteria > Bacillota > Clostridia > Oscillospirales > Acutalibacteraceae > UBA5905. The sequence continues at coordinate 330 of CAJGCA010000058.1, forward strand.
GCTCAATGCGCGCGAGATCCGCGCCCTCCTCGGCGACGACGAAGCACTCACGCGTGTGCTTCTGCCGCGTGGTCAGCTCGGGCTGTTCGCCGCGGCGCACCGATTCCACCGCCGCCTCGACGGGGATGGTGTACTGGCGCGCATCCGCAACGCCGTCGATGCGGCGCACGGCATCCGAGTGGCCTTGGCTGACGCCCTTGCCCCAGAAGGTGTAGTCCGCGCCCTGCGGCAGAATCGCCTGCGCGTACAGACGATTAAGCGAAAACATTCCGGGGTCCCAACCTGCGGAAATAAGCGCCGTTTTGCCGCTTGCCTTTGCTACCGCGTCCACCGCCGCAAAATGCGTGGGGATGTTCGCGTGGTTATCAAAGCTGTCCACGACGTTGAAATGCGCCGCAAGCTCGGGGGTCTGTGTCGGCAGGTCGGTCGCGCTGCCGCCGCAGAGAATCATTACGTCGATCTTATCCTTGTAGTCCAACACCTCACGGGTATTGGCCACCGTTACATCGCCGAACGCCGTCTTGACGCTCGCAGGATCGCGGCGAGTGAACACCGCCACAAGCTCGGTGTCGGGATTCTGCCGAATAGCGCATTCCACACCGCGGCCGAGATTGCCGTAGCCGTAAATACCAATACGAATAGCCATAGAAATCAGTCTCCAATCTAAGGTTAAGTTATCCACCAACCAGTCGTTTTACAACAGGAATCTTTTTAAGAACCCAAGTAATCCCACAACAAACCAACATCACAATAAAGCAAAATACACAAGTACCCAACATTGTATTTAATTTCAATTCCCAAAGCAGCCAAGACCACAGCTTGCTAAATATCGGCACATCATACAGGAAGAGCATATGGATCAAATAGACACCGAACGTGCAACCGCCGAGGCCAACGATGATCTTTTCTACCCACCGCGCAAGTTTTATCTTAGAAAATACATACTTCGCAGAAAGAAACAATGTTACGCAGTTCACCATCACAAAGCAGCTGTGAAACGCCTGGTTTGCGCTCTGCGTACAAGTCCCTGTTGCCAGAATTTGACGGTAGGTTGTATAGGCAACCAATACGATTGATACGATATTGGCAACCCACAAAAAGATTATACTCTTTCCGCAGCGTTGTATATCCAACCGATGATGAAGGAAATAACCCAAGCACGGATATAACACAATACTTTCGCTCAACCACGACAAGCGCAGATGACTATTGAGAGCATACGCGCCATCAAACAACAAATACTCTGCCACCGGTCGAATACTGTTACAAAACAAAGCAACGCCAAACAAATAAATGAAATGTTTTGTTTCCAGCGATTTTACCAAGGAACGTAAAAACGGCAAGCATACCAAAAAGGCAATGTATGCATATAAAAACCACAACGCCGAAGACCATTTATCAGAATAAAGCTTACCAAGGAACAGAGAAATATCCAGCGGTTGATCTCCTTGGTAAACCTCGATCAAATAATACAATAACGAGAAGAACACCAAGGTAACAGCAGTCTTTAAAATGCGTTTTTTCCACAGCACACTCAGTGGCTCTTGTTCTCTCGCCAACAGCAAAGCTCCGGACATCGCAAAAAACAACGGCACCGACATCTTGCAGAATATTGATATGCATAAGTATAGCCAAAACAAAAAACTACCATAGGGTTTTTCACCAAACAAGAAAAACCCTAAAATCCCTGTGTGATTAAATATGACAAAGTAGCATGCTATGATACGCAAAGCTTCCAGGAACACTAATTTTCCCTTTGTTTCCCGTTTTGACATCAAAGATGTTTCTCCCATTTTCTCACATCCTCTTTAATAGAATCTTTCATTCCGTCAAATTATTCTCGCACTAAGCTCACGACGTTTTCACAATGCGCCGTTCGGGGGAATAAGTCCACGGGCTGCACAGACTTGACCGCATAGCCCTTTTCGCCAAACAATTTCAGGTCACGGGCGAGCGTGGCAGGGTCGCAGGACACATACACCACCCGCGCGGGTGCCATCTCCACCACCGTGTCGATGAGCGCACAGTCGCACCCCTTGCGCGGCGGGTCAAGCACGATCACATCGGGGCGCACACCCTCGATCGCGAGTTGCGCAGCGGCATGAGCCGCATCCGCGCAGATAAAACGCGCGTTTGTGATGCCGTTTACCTCGGCATTGCGGCGGGCATCCTCCACCGCGGCGGGGACGACCTCGACACCGATCACCTGCGCGGCGCGGTGCGCCATCGAAAGCCCGATGGTGCCGGTGCCGCAATAGAGGTCAAGCAGGGTCTCCTGCCCCGTCAATGCCGCGGCGTCCGCGGCGAGCGCATACAGCTTTTCCGTCTGCGCGTGATTGACCTGATAGAACGAGTGCGGCGACAGCCGAAAACGAAGACCGCACAGTGTATCCTCGATTGCATCCTCGCCCCACAATGTATAGCCGCCGTCGCCGAGAATGACGTTCGTGCGTTCGGGGTTGATGTTGACAATGAGCGAGGCAAGCTTTGGCGCGGCGGCGCGCACCACATCAATGAGCGCGGACACCGCAGGCAATTTACCGCTCGTGCACACAAGGCATACCATCATCTGTCCGCTGACCGCGCCCTCGCGTATATAGATATGCCGCACCAGGCCCTTGTTGGTCGCTTCGTCGTAGGCGGGCACGGAAAACGCCCGCATCCATCCGTCCACCGCATCCAACACCGCCCGAAATCCCACGGGCTGCAACAAACAGTCGCGACAAGCGACGATGCGATGGCTGCGCGGCGCGAAAAAGCCCATCACGGGACCATTCTCACTCGCCGCGGCAGGGAACTGCGCTTTATTGCGATAGCGGTCAGGCGCGTCCGCCGCCACCAGCGGTAACGGCTCAATATCCAAACCGCCGACACGGCGTAAGGTATCACTCACCCATTGATGCTTATACCGACATTCCGCCTCATACGAAATATGCCGCCACGCACAGCCGCCACAACGGCCGAACACGCCGCAATCTCGCTCACCTGTGCGGTCAGGCGACGGAGAAAGCAGTTCTTCCACCCGTCCGAACGCGTGGGATTTCTGCACCTTGACGATGCGGCAGAGAACACGGTCCCCCACCGCCGTATAGGGGATAAACACCACAAGCCCCGGTACAGGTATATCCGCATCGGTGTAACGCGCTACGCCGTTACCCTCGCCGGTTACGCCCGTAACGGTCAGTTCAACGAGTTGATTTTTCGTCAGCGACATCGTGTACTCCCCTTTCCTATATTTCTCAATTGTTTTATTGTACACGATTTTTACGCAAATAACAAGTGTTTTCATAAAGAAAAAAGCGTCCGAAACGGACGCTTTCCCAAGATCTTTCCATAATAAGGCTATCAGCCGCCGTTGCCGAAGCGTTCGGGGCGCTTGATGTGGTTCCACGCATCGTAAGCGGTGCGTGCCTCCGCTTCCTCAAGCAGCATCTGTTCTTCGCTCTGCTCGCCACTCGCGCTGACCGTGCACTCTAAGATGCGGTATGTACGCCCGTCGTAGCGAAAGCGATAATGCTTCGAGCCGATAGCATGCTCGCCGAGGGTGAAAAACTCCCGCTGACCGCGCTCGCCGCGATCACGATTCTGTCGATTATTGTTCGCCATACTTTCCACCGTCCTCACACCAGCTCAAGAGCCTGTTTAATGAGCTCAACCGCACCGTCAACGCCGAAACGATCGCTGTTCACCGTCAGGTGGTAGTTGTTGCAGTCGCCCCAATCCTTGTCGGTATAATACTCATAATGGCGCGCGCGGGCACGATCGCGCTCCCTCACCGTCGCCTCGGCACGGCGCTGTGCCACACCGCACTGCTTGACCGCACGTTCAACGCGCACCTTGAGCGGAGCGTGAACAAACACGCTGAACACATTAAAATCGTCCTTGAGGATATGATCGGCGCAGCGACCAACGATAACACAGGAGCCCTGCTGGGCGACCTCTTTAAGCGCATTGGACTCGGCAATAAAGACCTGATCCGCCACCGCCTTGTCACCGCTATGCCGATAGCCGCCCGTCGCAAGATTGAACAACAAGCTACTGATGAACTTCTGCTCCTCTTCCTCCAAGAAATCGGTAGAAAGCCCGCTATCCTTCACTGCGGTATCGACAAAATTCTTATCGTAATACGGGACGCCCAGCTGCTCGGCTAATTTTTGACCGATCTCACTGCCGCCGCTGCCGTATTCACGGCTGATGACGATGATCTGACCCTCTTTCACGCCTGCTCCTCCTCAAACACGATCGTATATAACCCAAAAATCGAACATTATATATTTATACAATAATTTTATCGTGTAGAAGGAAAAGTGTCAATATTGTTAATCAATATATTTGTGCAAATTGGCACGTGATCCGCAAAAAATTCAGGAAATTTTGAGCTGCAGACGGAATTTATCCGCGATCATCGCGATAAATTCCGAGTTGGTGGGCTTGCCGCGGCTGTTATGGATGGTATAGCCAAAGTAGGAATTGAGCACATCGATGTCCCCTCGATCCCACGCGACCTCAATGGCGTGACGAATGGCCCGCTCAACGCGCGATGAGGTCGTGGCGTGCCGTTTAGCCACGGCGGGATACAGTCGCTTGGTCACGGCGTTGATGATCTGATCATCCTCGATCGCCATCAGGATCGCATCACGCAGATACTGATAGCCCTTGATGTGCGCGGGGACGCCGATCTGATGAATGATCTCGGTAACCCGCATCTCGATGCTGCTGCCCTGCACCTCGCGGCGGCGCAGAGTTTCCCCAAGAGGCGGCACGTCGACCTCACCACACAGCGTAAGAATACGGTTTGCCATCTGGGCGGCGTCAAAGGGCTTGAGAAAATAATAATCCGCACCCGCGCTCATCGCCTCGCGTTCAAGTGCAGGATTGTCAAATCCCGACATCAGCATCATCAGCGGTCGCTTTGGAAGTTTAAGCGTCTGCATACTGCGAAGCACGCCGAGCGCATCCATCCGCGGTAGGAAAAAGTCCATCAGCACTACATCAGGACACTCCTTCTCCAGCATTGCCAATACCGCCTGTCCATCCTTTTCTGTCATTGTTACATCCAATCCCTTGGATTTCATCAAATTGGCGCACGGTATCGCAAAATACTCACTGTTATCCGCCAATAAGACACTGATTTTTCTTCCCATTTTCCGATTTCTCCCTTGATTTTGTCTGCCGGCGAGGGTATATTACCATAATCTGCCAATGGATGCAAGGGGGAAATTCACATATTTCACATTATTTTTCGCATTTTGTGTGTCGAAAAGAAAAACAAGCGGGGTTTTTGCCGCAATTTGCGGGTTTTGGTCAAAAAGAAACGGGTGCGAACAATATCCGCACCCGTTGAATTTGTGAATTTAGCGAACGATTGAGTAAATCAGCGGAATGTCCGTTGGCTTGTCCGTCTGATAAATGATCGCGCGCTCGATCAGCGCCGTCGCCTGCGCAAATGCGTCTTCGTTGCCGCTGTACAGCATGCAAAGGACATCGCCTTTACACACTCGATCGCCACGCGTCCTGTGCAGGACGATGCCCGCGCGGTGGTCAATGGTGTCCTCCTTCGTCAGGCGGCCCGCGCCGAGCAGCACCGCGGCGTGCCCGATCTGCTCCGCGTCCATCTTCGTGATATACCCGTCGCAGGGCGCGAGCACCTCACGCGCATACGGCGCGGCAGGAAACTGAGAAGGATCATCGACATACGCGACATCCCCGCCCTGTGCGGCGATCCACTCACGCATCTTGGCGAGCGCGGCGCCACTGTCCAGCGTCTCGCGCACACGGCGCGCCGCCTCATCGGGCGACCAACCGAATGTCAGCGAAACGATCTGCGTTGACAGTGCCTCGCACACATCGCGTAAAGCGCCGTTATTCTCCCCTTTCAGAACGGCGATCGCCTCCTGTGCCTCTAGCGCATTGCCGATAGCATTGCCGAGCGGCACGTCCATTGAGGTGATAAGCGCCGCCATATTGCGCCCGCAATCCTTGCCGATATCCACCATCGCACGGGCAAGTTCTTCCGCCTGCTCAGGTGTTTTCATAAATGCGCCGCTGCCGACCTTTACGTCCAACACGATGTTATGCGAGCCCGCCGCGAGCTTCTTACTCATAATGCTCGCAGTGATGAGCGGGATGCTATCCACCGTGGCGGTGACGTCCCGCAGAGCGTACAGTTTTTTATCCGCAGGGGTGAGATTGCCCGTCTGCCCGATGACCGCGAGCCCCACCTCGTCAATCTGCCGCAAAAACTCCTCTGTTGACAGCGAGGTGCGGTAGCCGGGGATGGATTCGAGCTTATCCACCGTGCCGCCCGTGTGCCCGAGCCCGCGACCTGACATCTTGGTCATCTTGCCGCCGAGCGCGACAACGATGGGCGCGACGATGAGCGAGGTCTTGTCCCCCACGCCGCCCGTGGAATGTTTATCCGCCGACAGCTCGCCGTAGCGCGACAGGTCAACCGTATCCCCCGAATGCGCCATTGCATCCGTCAGCGTAACCGTTTCGCGGCGGCTCATCCCTTGATAGTAAATTGCCATCATCAACGCTGCCGCCTGATAATCGGGAATGTCTCCTGCAGTATAACCATCCACAAAAAAGCGAATCTCCTCGTCGGTCAGCTCGCCGCCGTCTCGCTTTTTGCGGATAATGTCCACCGTATGCAGCATCTCATTCCCTCCTTAATCCAGTTTAAACGCCAGCGGCAGTAACTCACTCAGCGTATGTGTCTCACCGTTGCCGTCTGCATCCTTCACCAATATAATCGGCATATCGGGCGCGCAGAACTCCGCGAGCACCTGTCGGCACACGCCGCAAGGTGGAAACGCACCCGTTACCTCGCCGTCCTTGCCGCCCACGACTGCAAGCATCATAAACGCGCGCTCGCCCTCGCTGACCGCCTTAAATACAGCTGTACGCTCGGCACACACCGTCGGGGTGTAAGATGCGTTTTCAATATTGCAACCCGTATACACGCGACCACTCTCACCGAGCAACGCCGCACCGACACAGTAGCCCGAATACGGCGCGTAGGCGTATTTCATCGCCTTTATCGCTGTTAAGCTAAGTTTCTTTACATCCATAACGACACCTCTATTTTGCAATCTTCTGCCAAAAGCTCTCACCGTCGCAGGTGAACGGCACCTGGAGCACCTCCGCTACGGTTGCGCCAATGTCCGCAAAGGTCGCACGCGTGCCGAGATTGACCGTGCGCACGCCGTTGCCGTAAATCAGCAGCGGCACGTACTCACGGCTGTGGTCAGTGCTGTCGTCGCCGGGGTCACAGCCGTGGTCGGCGGTGATGAAGAGGATATCCTCATCCCCCATCTGTGCGAAAAAACTCGGCAGCCAACGGTCAAACGAGGCAAATGCCGCAGCATAGCCGTCAACATCCTGCCGATGCCCGTACAGCATATCAAAATCCACCAGATTGACAAAGCACAAGCCCGTGAAATCCTCGTTAAGTGCAGCGAGAGCCGCGTCCATCCCCTCGGCATTGGAATGCGTGAGCACCGAGCGGGTCACGCCGCGCCCCGCAAAGATGTCCGCGATCTTGCCGACGGTATACACCGTCTGCCCCGCCGCTTTTACCGCATCGAGTAACGTTTCACGCGGCGCCTCGACCGAAAAATCGCGGCGATTGGCGGTACGAGTAAAGTTCGACGCCTCACCGATAAAGGGGCGCGCAATCACGCGACCGACTGCGTGTTCGCCGCACAAAACTCTCCGCGCAGCACGGCAATACGCATATAACTGCTCGAGCGGCACGATGTCCTCGTGCGCCGCAATCTGGAACACGCTATCCGCTGAGGTATAAACGATCAGATCTCCACTGTCGAAGTGCTGCTGCCCGTAGTTCTTAATGACCTCGGTACCCGAATAGGGCTTATTGCACAACACTCCGCGTCCCGTTGCCGCCTTGAAGGCGTCAATCACCTCGGGCGGGAATCCCTCGGAATAGGTCGGCAGGGCACGAGACGATACCACCCCCGCAATCTCCCAGTGCCCGATGGTGGTGTCCTTCCCCATCGACCGCTCGGCAAGCCGCGCGACAGCCGCCGACGGGGTGTCGGTCGCACCGATATAGTCGACGCCGTCGATGTTGCCAAGCCCCAAGCGGCGCATATTGGTCGCATCAAACGAGGGCGACGCGGCGATGCGGCGCAGGGTATCACACCCCGCGTCGCCGAACGCCGCCGCATCGGGCAGCGCGCCGATGCCGCAGGAATCGAGCACAATCAGAAATACCCGTTTCATTCGTTAATCTCCCAATCTCTTGACGGTTTTCAGCGCCAATTCCATCATATCGGTAAACGAGGTTTGTCGCTCCTCGGCGGTGGTCGCCTCGCCCGTGATGAGGTGATCCGACACGGTGCAGATCGCAAGCGCTTTCTTACCGCACCGTGCGGCGTTCATATACAGTGCCGCTGCCTCCATCTCAGTCGCAAGCACCCCCATCTTCGCCCACGAGGAAACCGATTCGTCATCGCGATAGAACGTGTCCGACGAGAGAATATTGCCGACGTGGCAGCGCAGCCCCAGCTCGTCGGCGATGTCGGCACAGGTGCGCAGAAGCGACCAGTCCGCGATCGGCGTGAATGTGCCGGGCAGGCCGTACTGTTCGGCATAGTTCGAATTGGTGCACGCACCCATCCCGAGCACGATATCGCGCACGCGCAACGCTTCGCTGTACGCGCCCGCCGAGCCGATGCGCAGAATATTCTGCACCTCGAAGAAGTTAAACAGCTCGTAGGAATAGATGCCCATCGACGGCATACCCATACCGCTCGCCATCACGCTCACACGCGTGCCCTCGTAGGTGCCCGTGTAGCCTTGGATGCCGCGCACGTTGTTGACGAGCTTGGCGTCCTCGAGGAAGGTTTCCGCGATAAATTTTGCCCGCAGGGGATCGCCCGGCATCAGCACCGTCGGCGCGAAGTCTGCAGGAGTCGCGTTAATATGCGGAGTCGGATAGTTTGCCATCAGAAGCACACCCTTTCTCGGATTGTTTGACGATCTTTACGATGCGGCTGGTGCCGAGGCGATCCGCCCCGAGCGCGACGAAATCCGCCGCATCCTGCATCGAGGAAATGCCGCCTGCCGCCTTAACCTTGACGTGGTCGGCGACATTCGCGCGCATCAGCGCGACATCCTCGCGTGTGGCGCCGCCTGTCGAAAAGCCCGTCGAGGTCTTGATGTAATCCGCGCCCGACTCGGACACGATGCGGCACATCGCGATTTTCTCTTCCTCGGTGAGCAGGCAGGTCTCGATGATGACCTTGAGCAGTTTTCCGCCACAAGCCGCCTTCACCGCCGCGATCTCCGCGCGCACCTCGTCGAGCAGACCGCTCTTTACCCAGCCGACGTTA
>CAJGCA010000059.1 GCA_904501705.1 Clostridiaceae bacterium
CACAGTCTGTCGGAATTGCAGATCGGAGATTATATCGTCCATTCTGCGCACGGCATCGGCATCTACGAGGGCGTGCATCAGGTGGAAATTCAAGGCGTGGTCAAGGACTACATTAAGCTCTCCTACGCCAAGGGGGACACGCTGTATGTTCCCGTCACGCAGCTGGATATGGTGTCGAAATACATCGGCACCAAGGACGAGGTCACCGTCAAGCTCCACCGCCTCGGCGGGCAGGAGTGGCAGAAGGCCAAGACTCGTGTGCGCGCGGCGGTCAAGGACATCGCCAAAGGGCTGATTGCCTTGTACAGTAAGCGAATGGCAAGCCCAGGCTTTGCATTCGCTTCCGATGAGGAGTGGCAGTACGACTTTGAACGTCACTTTGAGTATCAGGAGACCGACGACCAGATGCGCTGCATCGACGAAATTAAGAGCGATATGGAACGTCCCGTGCCGATGGACCGCCTGCTGTGCGGCGACGTCGGCTTCGGCAAGACGGAGGTCGCCCTGCGCGCGGCATTCAAGTGCGTCAGCCAGAGTAAGCAGTGTGCCCTGCTCGTGCCGACCACCATCCTTGCGTTCCAGCATTATCAGACGATATTAAAGCGCTTTGAGGGCTTCCCCGTGACGATCGAGATGCTCTCGCGTTTCCGCACGCCTAAACAGCAGGCAGAGGTTATCCGCCGCATTCGCGCGGGGGAGGTCGACATCGTCGTCGGTACGCATCGCCTGCTGTCCGCGGACGTGGCTTTTAAGGATCTGGGACTGTTTATCGTCGATGAGGAGCAGCGCTTCGGCGTCACGCAAAAGGAGCGCATCAAGGAGCTCACCCCGAACGTGGACGTGCTGACGTTGTCGGCGACTCCCATCCCGCGCACGCTGAATATGGCGATGAGCGGTATTCGCGATATGTCGGTTATTGAAGAAGCGCCGCAGGATCGCCGTCCCGTGCAGACTTACGTGCTCGAGCACGATAACGGCATCATCACCGATGCCATTCGCAAGGAGTTGCGCCGCGACGGGCAGGTGTATTACCTGCACAACCGCATCGAGAACATCGAGGCGGTCGCTTCGGCGATCCAGAGCCGCATCCCCGAGGCGCGCATCACCGTCGCCCACGGGCGGATGAACGAGGAGGAACTCTCCGAGATCTGGCGGCAGGTGCTGGAGCACGAGGTAGATATCCTCGTGTGCACCACCATCATCGAAACAGGTGTCGATATCCCGAACGTTAATACACTTATTATTGAGAATGCCGACCGTTACGGGCTGTCGCAGCTGCATCAGCTGCGCGGGCGCGTCGGTCGCTCGTCCCGCCGCGCCTATGCGTATCTCACCTTCACCCGCGGCAAGGTGCTGTCGGATGTGGCGGAGAAACGCCTTGAGGCGATGCGGGAATTTACCGAATTTGGCGCAGGATTTAAGATCGCGATGCGTGATATGGAGATTCGTGGTGCAGGCAACCTGCTCGGCGCGCAACAGCACGGGCATATGGAGGCCGTCGGCTACGATATGTACCTCAAACTCCTCGCGGAAGCGGTGGAAGAGGAAAAAGGCAGCGGCAAAGCACCGCACATCGATTGTACGGTGGATTTGCCGATCTCGGCGCATATTCCCGAGGACTATATCGGCAGCAACGCCCAGCGTTTGGAGATTTACCGCCGTATTGCGGATATTCGCACGGTGGAGGATTCCATGGACGTGTTCGATGAACTTATTGACCGCTTCGGCGAGCCTCCGACGGCGGTGCAGGGGCTTATCGACGTCGCCCTACTCCGCAATATGGCGGCAGCGATGGGCATTCGCGAGATTAAGGAGCAACAAGGTAGCTTATTGCTGTATACCGACCGTCTGGATATGGAGCTTGGATCGCGGATGAACGCCGTGCTCAAGGGACGCGTGATGATCAGCGCCGCGGGCAAGCCCTACTATGCGGTGAAGATCGATCGCACAGGTGGCAAGGACGTGCTCGACACCTTACGCGAGGCATTGGAGGCGGCGCGAGATGGCTAAGGAACAGAAAACCAACGCGATGCGCATTCTGGATAAGAACAAGATCGCGTATACCGTCAACACCTATGAATGCGACGAGTTTATCGACGGTGTGACGGTTGCCGATCAGCTCGGCCAGCCGTATGAAAGCTCTTACAAAACCCTCGTTGCGGTCGGCAAAAGCGGTGGACACTACGTGTTTGTCGTGCCGATTGCCGAGGAACTGGATCTCAAGGCCGCTGCTCGCGCGGTGGGGGAGAAAGCGGTGGAGCTTATCCACGTGAAGGAGATTTTTGCGCTGACGGGGTATATCCGCGGCGGCTGCACCCCCATCGGGATGAAAAAGGCTTTCCCGACGGTGATTCACGAGAGCGTGGCGGAGTTTGATACTGTCATTATCAGCGGTGGGCGTATCGGTGCGCAGATCATCCTCGCGCCCGATGATCTTATCAAGGTCACACGGGCAAAGGTAGCGGATATTATTCATCATTAAGAAAGGAGTGCGGAGCTATGAGTGAAAAAGCCCTCGTCGCCATGAGCGGCGGTGTGGACTCGTCGGTAGCGGCGGCGTGGATGGTCGAGGCAGGCTATTCTTGTGTCGGCGCGACGATGCAGCTGTTTAACAAGGATTGCGGCGGCACCTGCGGCTCCGCTCCTGAGGTCGAGGATGCCCGCCGTGTGGCACAGAGTCTCGGCTTTGATCATCACACGTTCGACTATGAAGGCGATTTTTCCTCGCTGGTGATCGATCGCTTTGTCGCGGCATACGAGCAGGGGCGCACACCCAACCCCTGCATCGACTGCAACCGCTATATGAAGTTTGCGGAGTTATATTCGGCAGCGAAATCGCTTGGGTGCGACATCATCGCGACGGGGCATTACGCCCGCGTGGTGTATGATGAAGCACGCGGGAAATGGACATTGAGAAAGGCGAAAAACCTCGCAAAGGATCAGACCTACGTGCTGTATTTTCTAACACAGGAGCAGCTCGCGCACACCCGCTTCCCGCTCGGCGAGGCCGTGAGCAAGGACGCGGTGCGGGCGGTTGCTGAGCGCTACGGCTTTGTCAACGCTCAGAAAAAGGATAGCCAGGACATCTGCTTTGTCCCTGACGGCAAGTATGCGGACTTTATCCGCCGCCGCACGGGGCGCGACTATCCCGCGGGCGATTTTGTCGACCGCGAGGGCAACGTTCTCGGACAGCACAAGGGCATCATCGGCTACACCATCGGTCAGCGAAAAGGGCTCGGCCTTGCCTTGCCCGCTCCTTTGTATGTCTGCCGTAAGGATGTCGCCAACAACACCGTTGTACTCGCGCCCGAGTTGGCACTGTATACCCGCCGTCTGTGGGCGGAGGATTTTAACTGGATTTCGGGTGAAATACCCAATGGGCCCGTGCGCTGTGCGGCGCGCACCCGCTATTCGGCGAAGGAAGCTCCCGCCACCGTCACCGTATGTGATGATGGACGGGTTGAGATCGTGTTTGACGAGCCGCAGCGCGCTGTTACTGAGGGGCAAGCGGTGGTGCTGTACGATGGCGACGAGGTGCTCGGCGGCGGTACGATTTGCGGAACTGAGGTAGAGAGATGATTTATACGGTTACGCTCAACCCCGCGGTGGACTATACCTTGCGGGTGAACGAGTTTACAGCGGGCGTGCTTAACCGCCCGACCGATACGTCGCTATCCTTTGGCGGCAAGGGGGTCAATGTTTCCCGCGTGCTCACCGCGCTCGGGGTGCAAAATCGCGCGCTCGGCTTTGTCGCGGGTGAGGTCGGGGAGATGCTGGAGAGCGGGCTGCGCCGTCTGGGGCTCGACACCGACTTTGTGCATCTCGCGACGGGGAATACCCGCATTAATGTGAAAATTGCGACAGAAAATGAGACCGAGCTCAACGCCATCGGCCCGACGGTGGATGCGGCGGCGTTTGCACGGCTGACGGCGCAGATCGAGGCGCTCGTTGATGGGGACACGCTGTGTCTGTGTGGCAGTGTCCCGCCAGGATGTGGTGCGGACACTTACGCGCGTTTGTTATCGTGCGTCGCGAATAAAGATGTTTTCACCGTCGTGGATGCGACGGGCGAACTGCTTCTCCGTGCGCTGGCGTACCGTCCGCATCTCATCAAGCCCAACCGCGATGAGCTGTGTGCGCTCGTGGGACGTGACCTGCCCGATGACGAGAGCGTTCTCGTCGCTGCGCGCGACCTGCAGAAACGAGGTGCGCGAAACGTACTTGTGTCTCTCGGCGGGGATGGGGCAATCCTGCTCACCGAGGAGGGCGCAGTTCATCGTCGTGCCGCTTACTGCGGTACGGTACGTGGCACCGTCGGCGCGGGGGATTCGATGGTGGCGGGGTATCTCGCCGCGCTTGAATGGGGCGAGAATGTTGACAAGGCTCTGCGCTTCGCTGTGGCGGCGGGCAGCGCGACTGCGTTCTCCGACAGGCTTGCAACCCGCGAGGCGGTCGAATCTCTGCTTGCCAACCGGCAGTAAATGTGTTATACTAGGCACAATGCGAACTTCGTATTTATATGGTATAATGCAAGTAATTTCACAACAGGGGGATAATCTAATGAAGAAAACGGATATGTTACATCTGATTGATGAACGAAAGGACGAGTTGTTTTCACTGCTTTCCTCGTTCATTCGCATCAATTCCGAGAATTTTTGGAGTCACGGCAACGAGCAGGCGATGGCGGAGCATCTGCACGCCTTGTGTCAGGAGCTCGGTCTGGAGAGTGATCTGTATTCGCCGTTGGAACTGGATGGCTTTACGGAGCATCCCGATTATATGGATGGTCGCCATCTCGAGAATCGGTATAACGTTACTGCGTGCTGGAAGGGCCTTGAGGATAAGAACGAGCTGATGCTGATGGCGCATACCGATACGGTGGAGATTGGCGATCCGGCTAACTGGGATGGCGACCCGCTCTCCGGCGAGATCCGAGATGGTAAGATCTTCGGTCGCGGCGCTGGCGACGACAAATATGCGCTCGCGGCGGCGCTGTTCATTATTAAGCTGCTCAAGGAGCAGGGCTTTACGCCGAAGGCGAACCTGATCTTTGCGGCGTATTCGGACGAGGAGCACGGCGGCTCGCACGGCGCGCTGGCATCCGTACTAAAATATCCATGCCCGCACATCGTCAGTATGGACGGTGATGAAGGGCAGATCTGGCATTGCGGTTCGGGCGGTCAGGAGCGTGTCTATCGGTATCATACCAAAGACACCGTTGACAGCGCGTTTCTCGCGGCGAGCGCGTTGCCCGTGGTGCTCGAGGAGATCGGGAAGTTCGCGGACAGACGCTGTCAGGAGCTCGAGGAAAATCGGTTTTACGCGGGCACGGCCATCCCGAAAGCTTCTCTGCGCTACATGGACGTGCGTGCGGGCAACAGCGGCAACGATCTCGGTACGGGAGCATTGCACTTCACCTTCTACACCGACAAGGACAAGGATACCATTGAAGCGGAGTTTGCCGAGCTGGAGAAAACCTTGCGCGAGCGTCTTGAGCCGATGGGGATCATTGGTGACGGATTTATGCCGAATACGCGCTTTTTCCATTACGTGTTCTGTGAGCCGGACAGCGAGGACGTCACGCGGATGGTGGCGGCAGCGCGTGAGGCGACCGGTGAGGAGCTGATCGTTTGCGGCTCGTGTCTGTCCGATCTGTCCGTCATATCCAAGTACGGTAGTAGCCACGCGTTTGGCTTCGGTGCCGGACGAAATTTCAGTCAGGTGGGCGGTGCTCATCAGCCGAACGAGTTTATCGAATGCGAGGCGCTGGTGAAGTATACCAAGACGATCGCGTTGTACGTAATGGATATGCTGGGATAGGGAGCAGACGCCTATGAATTACGCCACCATTAAATTTAATGACATCGCCAATGGCACGGGTGTGCGTGTGTCGCTGTTCGTTAGTGGCTGTACCCACCGTTGCAAGGGCTGCTTTAATGCCGAGGCGTGGGATTTTGATTACGGCGAGCCGTTCACGCGCGAGGTGGAGGAGCGTATCCTCGCCGCGTTGGATCACGGCTACGTCGACGGGCTTTCCTTACTCGGCGGCGAGCCGATGGAGCCCGCGCATCAGCGGGTGCTGCTGTCGTTCTTAAAAGAGGTCAAGGAGCGGTTTCCGAACAAGAATATCTGGTGTTATACTGGCTATCTGCTCGATGAGGAGCTGCTCGACCCCGCGGGGCGCGCCCACACCGAAGCGACAGACGAACTTGTCCGTCTGCTTGACGTGGTGGTGGACGGCCGCTTCGAGGAGGATAAGAAGGACATCCGCTTGCGATTTCGCGGGTCATCCAATCAGCGCATCATCGACGTGCCGGCGTCACTCGAGGCCGGTGAGATCAAATTAAAGAAATGGGGCGATTATCAATGACGCAGATGGTGAATTTTAAGAAGCTCGATGCGCGGGCGGTCACGCCGAAATACGGCAGTAGCGCGGCCGCTGGCGCGGATCTTTATGCGATCCTCGACGAGCCGCTCACCCTCGCAGCGGGACAGACGGTGCTTGTCCATACGGGATTGGCGATGGAGATTCCCGCGGGATTTGTGGGGTTGGTGTGCGCGCGCAGTGGGCTCGCGACCAAGCGCGGGCTTGCTCCCGCTAACAAGGTCGGTGTCATCGATGCGGACTATCGCGGGGAGATTATGGTCGCTCTGCATAACCACGGCACCGAGGCGCAGACCATCGACCACGGCGAGCGGGTTGCGCAGTTGATGCTGGTGCCCTATCTGACCGCGGATTATACTGAGGTTGACGAGTTGTCCGACACCGTGCGCGGTGAGGGCGGCTTTGGTTCGACGGGAACGAAATAACATAAAAAGAGCGGAACGCAAAAGCGTTCCGCTCTTTTTTACATATTACCGTACGGCACGTTTGGCTCGAAACCGAGGTAGCCGAGAATGCCCTCGTAAATTGCGTAGGCGAAGGCGTATTGGTCGTTAATGAGCTTCTGCGCGTCCTCGAAGTTGGAGACGTACGCAAGCTCTACGAGAATGGCGGGCATCGAGGTGCGGCGCAGGACGTACAGTGAGGGGTTCTCCCGCACGCCGTTATTCTTTGTCCCAACCCGCTCGACGATCGCATCCAGCACGAACCGTGCGAGCTGTCCCGCGACGCTGTCGGCACGGTAGACGTACACCTCGCTGCCGTTGACGTCGGGATTTACGTTTGCGTTGCAATGGATGCTGATAAAATAGTCGGCGGGCCAGCTGTTCGCCATATTGACGCGCGCGGCGAGGCTGGTCGCGTTGGAGGTGCCGAGCACCTCGTCGGGCGAGTTGCGGGAGGTGCGTGCTTCAAACCGCCCGTCAGCATTGAGAATGTCCCTGAGATAAATGCCGACAGGGTAGGTGATATCCTGCTCGCGGATGCCGTTGCCCTCCGCCCCCGCGTTGACCCCCTCGGGGTTATGCCCCTGATCAATGAAAATCTTAATAGCCATAGAAAAACCCTCCTTCTCTCCTTTATATGCGAGAGAGGGAGGGCTTTATACTTATTTAATCAGTTCGAGTAGGCGGGAAACGGATTCGCGGGTGGTTTCGCCGTCTGCCTGCACGAGGGTGAGATCGGCGTATTTCTCATACAGCGGCACGCGCTCCTCATAGAGATCGCGCAGGGTCTTGCCGGGGGCGAGCACCACGCCGCGCAGGTGCGGATCGCCCACACGCTTTTCCAGTGTCTCGTAGCTGATGGCAACGTAGATCACCGTGCCGATTTTTTTGAGGTGTTCCATCCCTGCGGGGGAATAGATCGCACTGCCGCCCGTCGCAATGACGGTGTTGTCCACGTCAACAGTGCAGATGGCCTCGACCTCGCGCTGCAGGAAACCGTCCAGCCCGTCGCGGTCCATAATCTCGTGCAGCTCACAGCCGTTGATCTGACGGATAACGTCGTCGGTGTCGATAAAGGGGCGATCGAGCTCACGCGCGAGCAGGCGACCGAGGGTGGACTTACCGCTCGAGGGCATGCCGATGAAGATGAGGTTGTTTTTCATAGCCGTTATTCTCCTTGTTACTGGTCTTCCTTGCCGAAATGCCGCTGTATCGCCTCGGCGGCGGGGCGGGTCATCCCCTTGACGAGCATCAGCTCCTCGATGGATGCACGCCCGATATTGCGCAGCGAACCAAACTGCCGCAGCAGCGCGCGGGCGCGGGTCTCGCCGATGCCGTCGATGGACAACAGAGCGGTGGAGATGGTGGATTTTTTGCGCCGCTTGCGGTGGTAGGCGATGGCATAACGGTGTACTTCTTCCTGAATATTGGAGAGTAGGGTGTACGCAGCGCGTTTGAGGTGGATGGCGATCTCACCGCCCTCAAGCGCAATGGCGCGGGTGCGGTGATGGTCGTCCTTGACGAGACCGAACACGGGAATGTCCAGTCCGTATTTGTCCACGACGGGTTTCAGCGTCGCGACGTGTCCCTCGCCGCCGTCGAGCAGGATGAGATCGGGCTTGCGCCCGAAGCCGACCCCCTCGTCCTTGTGGGCGAGGTACTCGTCCAGACGGCGGGTGAGCGCCTCGCTCATCGAGGCATAGTCGTCCTGACCGATGACGGTCTTGATGCGAAAACGGCGATAGGCGCTTTTGAGCGGCTTGCCGTTCTCAAACACCACCATTCCGGCGACGTTGTCGCTGCCGGCGGTGTTGGAAATATCGTAGCATTCGATATAGGTGGGGGTGTCGGTCAGCCCGAGCAGCTGGCGGATATCCTCCAGCGCGGAGGCCTCACGCCCCGTCATCCCGACCTGTTGGGCGACACGCTCGGCGGCGTTGGCGCGGCACATCTCGGAGAGATGCGCCTGCTCGCCGATCTGCGGGCGGACGATGTGTACCCGCCGCCCCGCTTTGTCGCCGAGCCATTGTTCCAGAAGTTCGTAGTCCTCCACCTCGCCGTCCACCGTGATCTGCGGCGGGACGCGGTCGCGCATCGTATAGTATTGCTCGATGAACGCCCCGCGCGCGGCGGGCAGGTCGTCGAACTCCTCAAGCAGGAAATGCTCGCGGTCGCACAGCCGTCCCGCGCTAAAGCGGAACACCTCAAAGCACGCTGCGCCTGAGCTTTGTGCGAGCGCGATAACGTCCTGCTCGGCGACGCGCGAGAGGATGACCTTCTGCTTTTCGCTCATGCGTTTGATGGCGGCGATGCGGTCGCGCAGACGCGCCGCTTGCTCGAAATCGAGCCGCTCGGCGGCATCCTCCATCCGCTTTTGCAGAGCCGCCATCGTGTCGGCACTGCCCTTGGTAAGAAACTCGATCGCCTGATTCACCCGCTCGGCGTATTCCTCGGGGCTGACCCGCCCCGTACAGGGCGCACAGCACTGCCCGATATGGGCGTTGAGGCAGGGGCGATCGCCCGCCCGCTTGCCGTGGGCGAGGGTGCGGTTGCAGGTGGAAAGGGAGAAGATCTTATTCGCCTCATCCACCGCTTGCTTAACGGTGTAGGCGCTCATAAACGGACCGATATACTGCGCGCCGTCGTCCGCGAGCTGATTGGCCTCGCTCAGGCGGGAATAGGGCGGCGGGGATACCCGCACGTAATGATAGCCCTTGTCGTCCTTGAGCAGGATGTTGTATTTCGGACGGTGCTGTTTAATGAGCGAGCATTCCAGCACCAGCGCCTCAAACTCACTGCCGACGACGATGTAGTCGAAGTGATCG
>CAJGCA010000060.1 GCA_904501705.1 Clostridiaceae bacterium
AGCAACGGGCTATATTCCGCCCGACGCGCTTGTTGGCAGTGAGCCTTACCGCAACGGCGAAAACGCCGCCACCTATTCCACCCGCGTAGAGAGCGCACAGGCGGCTCTCGGCGAGGGACTCGCGGCGGTGTACCCCGAGGACACCGCCCCCGCGATGCCGCGGCTGACGCTGCTCGCGGCCGAGGACGCCGTCAGCGCCGACACCGCGCGGTATATCGTGCAGTCGTGGCAGAAGAATCTCAAACTCTCCTGCTCGCTGGAGCTGGTCGACGAGCAGACCCTCGCCGCGCGGATAAGAAGCGGCAACTACCAGATCGCGTTATATACCACGGTCGGCGGCGGGCTCACCGCCGCGGATAACCTCACCGCCTTTGTCAGCGGTGCGGCGAACAACCTCACGGGCTTTTCCGACGCGGCGTTCGATGCCGCGGTCACCGCGGCGGCGCGCGGCGGGCGAGCACAAGCGACCGCCGCCGAGGCAATGCTGCGTGACGCCTGCCCCTGCATTCCCGTCAGCTTCCCGCGCCGCCACTACGGCGTCGCCGCGAACTGCGAGGACGTGACGGTGCGCCCCTTCGGCGGCGGCACCTACGGCGGGGAATACGAGTTTTTACACGCGAAGAAATTTGACGATTAGAGGTGAATGTTGTGGAGAATGTGACCGCGGCCGCCATCGAACGGCATCTGCGCACGACCGTATTCGGTCGTGAGTTACAAGTCGCAGCGGTGCTCCCCTCCACCAACACCACCGCCCGCGAGCTCGCGCAGCAGGGCGCGCCCGAGGGCACCGTCGTGGTCGCCGCGGCGCAGACCGCGGGGCGCGGCACGCGGTCACGGTCATTTTTTTCGCCGCAGGGCGGGGTGTATATGTCGATCATCCTGCGCCCGCGGGAAGCGGACGGCTGTCTGATCACCTCCTGCGCCGCGGTTGCGGTCGCGCGCGCGATTGAGCGGCTGTGCCCGCTGACGGTGCAGGTAAAATGGGTCAACGACCTCTATATCGACGGCAGGAAGCTGTGCGGCATCCTCACCGAGGCGGGCTTTGCGCCCGATAACACCCTCGACTTCGTCGTGCTCGGCATCGGGGTAAATGTTGCGGCAGTGGATTTCCCGCCCGACATCGCCGACATCGCCACCTCGCTCGGCAACGAGGGTTGTACGGCCGACCGCAACGCGCTGATTGCCGCCATCCTTGAGGAATGGGAAGCCGCCTACGCGACCATCGGCAGCGGCGATTTTCTCGCCGAGAGCCGCGCGCGCTCGTGTGTGCTCGGGCGGCGGATCACCGTCATTCGCGGAAACGAGCAGTTCACGGCGACCGCACAGGACATCAACGACCACGGACACCTCATCGCCCAAAAGGACGACGGCGAGACCGTTACCCTGCATTCGGGTGAGGTCAGTATACGAACGTAAAAAACGAGATGGCTTTTGCCATCTCGTTTTTAACATTATTCTCCGTGGTAGGTGATCACGGTGTCGACGTCGTAGCCGTCGAGTACCGCGCGACCGCCAAGGTCGACGAGGTCAATGAGCACCAGTATCTTGACCACCTCGCCGCCCAGTTCCTCAATGAGTTGCGCCGCCGCCTTGAGCGTACCGCCCGTCGCGAGCAGATCGTCAACCAGCACCACGCGCTGACCGGGTTTGATGGAATCTTTATGGATTTCAATCGCCGCCGTGCCGTATTCCAGCGCGTATTCCTTGGTTACGGTCTCGCGCGGCAGTTTGCCTTTTTTGCGTACGGGGACGAACGGCTTATGCAGGTTATACGCAATCGGCATACCGAAAATAAAGCCGCGCGCCTCCGCGCCTGCGACGAGGTCGAACTCAATGCCGTCTAGCCGCTTCTGCAATTCGTCGATCGCGAGGTGCAGGCCGTCAGCATTGTCCAGCACGCCCGTAACGTCGCGGAATATGATGCCCTCTTTCGGAAAATCGGGAATGGAAATCATATAATCTTCAACTGTTTTCATGGATATTCGTCTCCTTGCTGCACATACTGGTACCGTCAGCACGGCACCATCTCTACTTTAACAAGAAAAAGGTGAATTGTAAAGGGGTAAGCCGAAAGAATTTGGGAAATAGTCTTGACTTTTACCCGCCGTTTGGCTATAATAGATAGGCTGGTATGAACCATTAGCTCAGCTGGCAGAGCATTTGACTTTTAATCAAAGGGCCCGGGGTTCGAATCCCCGATGGTTCACCAAACAGAAAAGACACCCCGATGGGGTGTCTTTTCTGTTTGGTAAGCATTTGGGGTGAGAAACACGGCTAGTTTGTCCGTTTTCGCCGCAGGCGAAACGGCGGTTGTCTAAACCGCCGAGGGCAAACTATATGAGTTTGGCGAAAGATGCCATCAAAACAGCGCGCAAAACTCCCCTCGCCAAACTCAGGGGGTTACGAATCCCCACGCCTTTGCAACCAAAGGCGTCACCCAATGGACGGGGGTTGCTCTCTTTTTGGTGACCATCGGGATGATCCGAACCCCGCGTTCGGCGCAGCCGAACTACGGGGTCGCAAACTTTTTCGGTTTCGCCGTTAGGCGAAATGCGAGGTGTTTAGCCTCGCAAGAAAAATTTGCCCGACCTTGGCGTTTACGCCAAGGTCGAGAATCCACGTCCCATAGTATATATCCACAAAGGCGATCCTTCTCGTACAACATTGACACTATTAGACAAGTTTTGTGTAGCTATACGTAGTGTGGTGGAGAGGTATAAAGAAACAGCGGAGTGAAATTCACTCCGCTGTTCTTTTTATTACTCTTCTTTCTCTTTTTTGTTCAAATCTTTACTATATGCCACCACATTAAACATAGGGAGTAAAACGCTTCCGGAAAGAACGGTCTGTGCAGTAACACTTTGCACAAAACCTCTCGCAACGGAGTATAAAGAAGTTAAACCATTAATCGCTAACATCTTCTCAAATGCATCTTTTCCAATTTCAGAAGGTGCAATAAAACAACCTTCCATTATTAAATCAACGGTGTATTTCTTTTTCCCTTCCGAGAAAACAACTTTGATGTTTAACTGCAAGACACCGGATAAAACATTGCCTTCTTCCATTTCCTCTATTTCTTGAACAGAGTGAAAAACGTCAAGTTTTTTCTTAAAAGCATCCTCATCATCAAAGGAAATGAAATCGTTTTTTATTTTAAAACTTTTTACGGAGTTGCCTATAAATTGAAAACTTGATATGTATTGGTTGTTCATATCTTCCTCCTCATGCTGCTTCCTGTTCAATAGCCACATCAGATGCACGGAAATTCCATCCTCGTGCACCCAAGGGCAATTTATAGGTGTTTTTACTATTTTTTGCAAAATAATGGTTTTCAGTTAAAAATTCAAGGTCAAACGAAACATTTAGTTTTTCTGAAATCTTGGCAATACTTTCAATTGTAAAGTTGTACTCCGCGCTTTCCCATTTTGAAACCATACTCTGGGTAACATCCATCATTTCTGCAAATGCCTTTTGGGACAATCCCATTTCTTTTCTTCTTTTGAAAATAAACATAGAAATTTTTGCAATTGCTTGAGCTGCATATATATCGCTTTTAGAAATATATTCCGACATAAACTCAAACATATCTTTATTTGAAGTGCTCATAAAACCGCTCCTCTCTAATTATCTCTTCGTTCAATTGCTATCGGCACGTGTTTTGCATATGAAGAAGCCGTCTTTCCCTCCTTCTCGTAAAATACATGTAGAAATAGTTTGCCGTTTTCAGTTTTGGAAAACAGCAACCTATAATTCTTGGAATCTGCATCCAAATGTAAAGAATACATGTTCCCATATGTTTTAAGATGCTCCAACCATTTTGGCCCGTAATCAACATTTCCCAAGGCTATAATAGCCGCAAGGCGCTTTAATAGCTGCTTAATCAGTTTTTGCTCAGAGCCAGAGCGAGATATTTGCTCCATAAATTCTGGAACAAAATCTTCATGAAACTCAAACTTATTTCCATATATTCCTTCTAAATGGGCTATCATTTTTGGGGGGTCTGTTAAAAATTCCTTGATCTTAGCCTTATCCATAACTCACCTTCTCTAAGTATTATTATATTACTTATTGGTGATATTTGCAACCTTTTTTTGAAAAATAACATATTTTTCATCGCATACCATATATAGTTGTAGGTTTTCTCATCCAGCGCAAAATATACATATTATATACGCTTTTCCTTTTCTATCAAAAAAGACAAAAGCGGAGTGGAAAATCCACTCCACTTTTGTTATGCAATAAAATTTGAGGGATTATTGATTTTTTAGGGGCTGTGTGATAAAATAAATATGCCAAACTATAAAATACAAAATCAAAGAGTGTTTTTGCCAAGGGGATATTATGCCCTTTTGCATTCATACTATGAATTTGATAAAAACGCAAATTCCATCGGTATGAATGCAGAAATGCTCTTTGTATTGATATAGTTTGGCGACTATCGGAGTTTGCGTTTTTTGTGCGGTTACTTCGGTAGCCGCACTTTTTATTTTACGGAGGAAAAGAAAATGACAAAAAAACAGTTAGAAAACAAATACACACTCGCAAGAAGAGCATTTGAAAATCAACATTTTGATGAGGCTTATTCATATTATAAAGAAATACTAAACGAAGAGCCAAATGATTTTGAGGCTGCTTTTCGTTCAATAATTTCAAGAGCAAACATTTCGACGTTAGCGTCTTTCAAAGAAATTACTTCCTCTTTAACTTTTGAAATTTCTAGACTTTTTAGTTTAGAGTCTCTTACGTCGTTAGACAGTGAAGAGAAACTTAAAACCGTTAAAAATGCAGAAAAAGAATTTACGCAGGCAATCATCTCCTGTGAGCAGGCCGCTTCCGCTCATTATATTGAATTCTCGAATCTTTCTAACGCCTTATCTGAATACAGAAGTCAGTTAATAAATTTATCGTTTGCATGCGGACGCTTTGGAGAAACAATATATGATGAATTCGATGATGAAGAAATTAAAAAAATATGTGTTAATCCCTTGAAAAATGCAATAGCGCTACTTAAAAAATCGGCAATGGGTTTCTCGGCAGATATTTTCTCAACGAGCCTTTCAACCATAGGAAACTATGATATGAAAATTAGAAAATTTGAAGCGAATTATGTTAATCCGTGCTATGAGGCGATGAAAAAAGAAAGTCCTAGCCAGAATACAAACCGTACATCTTCAAAGGGACTGAATCCTGCTGCAAAATTTTCTCTTTGGCTTTCAATAGCATGTATTATAGGGGGAATAATTTCGTGTTGTATCGGCGAAATTACAGCTATCGGAGTAGGCGTAGGCCTTATAGTGTTTGGCGTTTTCTTCCTGTTTTTTGTCCCTACAATTAATGGAAACTAATCGTTTTTTGGTTTAGCAAATAATATACAATTTATTGGAGACCAATATGAAACAAATCTTAGAAGATTACATAGAAGGAAGACTCCAACTGGGCGGTTGCATACTAACTATATTAATTATAATTTTTATTATCGCCGTCATAGTTATTGCTGTAAATAATTTTATTAACGATTTCAGCATAGGCAAGTTGATATGCTTAATATCTTTTATTCCAGCTATAATTCTTACATTTTGGAGCGCTTTTAAAAAGTAAAATTACGCAGTATAAATCTCCTTGTTTTACAGATACTAACAGTACAAATTTGTAAAGCAAGGAGATTTTATATATTATGAAAGCAACTGGTATTGTTCGTAGAATCGACGACCTTGGTCGTGTGGTTATACCAAAAGGAATCAGAAGGACTATGAGGATTCGTGAGGGCGACCCATCGCAAATACATACCATCTCCGATTGAACGTTGAGGTTTACACAAATCCGCATAAACGCAAGCAGACCGCCGAAACTCGGCGGTCTGTTGTTTCATCTTTTCTTATTTTTCCTCATCTATCTTACACCCGCACCCGCAACCACTCTTTTTTGCCGCGCAGGTGCCAGCGTCAGGGCATCCGATGCACTTTTTACCGCTCTTTTTCGCTTTCACGATATACACGATCGCAAAGCCGAGGATCGCGACGAGAATCGCGATGATGATGATATTTTCCCACATAGGATTTCACTCCCAGACGATCATTTCTTCGCAGCGGCGGCGGTCTTGTCGGCTTTCAGTGCATATTCCACCTTGACCTTTTTATCCGCGCGCACGCACAGCCAGACGATGACGGCAACGATCACCGCCACCGCGATAAGCCCAGGCAGGAAGCCCGCGCCGAGCTTGCCGGTGGTGATCAGCGTACCGATCTGATAGACCAGATAGCCGACCGTATAGCCTGTGCCGAGCTGCAGCGCGATGCCGCCCCACAGCCACTTTTTATCCTTGATCTCCGCGTTCATCGCGCCGATCGCCGCAAAGCAAGGCGGGGTGAACAGGTTAAACATCAGATACGCCAGCGCCGCGACCTTAGTCATACCGACCATCGTCGCCGCGACCTCACTGCCCGAACCGACCATCTCGAGGTCGTCGTTGACTACAAAGCCGTAGCACACCGCCAGCGTGCCGACGACGTTCTCCTTCGCGATGAAGCCCGTGACGGCACCCGCCGCCAGCTGCCACGCGGTAATGCCGACGATCGGCACCAGACACACAGCAATGGGGTTTGCAATGGTAGCGAGAATGGCGGTGTTCTCCATCCCCTCCTCAACAAGCCGGAAACTCCAGTCAAAGGACTGCATAATATACACGACGGCGTTGCACAGCAGAATGATGGTGCCCGCCTTGACGATGTACGCCCAGCCGCGACTAAGCATCGACATACACGCGCGACCAAGCGAGGGCGCCTTGTACTCGGGCAGCTCGATGATGAAATACGACTTGCGGCTCTTGTGCCCCGCGATCTTGTTGACCAGCACCGCGCCCAGCAGGATGATCACAATACCGACGAAATACATCAGCGTGCCGACCCACGACGCCTCGTCAAAGAACGCGCCCGCGAACAGCGCGATGACCGGCAGCTTCGCGCCGCAGGGCATAAAGGGCGCCAGCATCGCGGTGGCGTTGCGCTCGCGCTCATTGCGGATGGTGCGCGCCGCCATCACGCCGGGGATGGCGCAGCCCGTGCCGATGATAAAGGGGATGACCGATTTGCCCGACAGACCGACCTTCTTGAAGATCGGATCGAGCACGACGGTCGCGCGCGCCATATAGCCGCAATCCTCCAGCAGGGCGATGAGGAAATACATCACCATCACCAGCGGCAGGAAGCCGACGACGGCGCTTAAGCCCCCGATAATGCCCTCGGTCAGCAGGGCAACGAGGAACTCGTTGCCGCCCGAAAGCAAACCGCCGACCCATTCCTTAAACGCATCAATGAGGGTCACCAGACCGGGGATGACCGTGCCGCTTTCGAACTCATAGCCCTCGGCGATCCACGGGCCAACCCACGCCTGCGAGATCTGGAATACCAGAAACATTACCGCCGCGAAGATCAGCAGCCCCGCAAGCGGGTTGGTGAGCACCGCGTCGATCTTATCCTGCACATTGTGATCCTTGGTCAGCACCTTGCGGGTTTCAACCGCGGCAACGATGCCGTTGACGAAGGCAAACCGCTTGCGATCCGCTTCGGTGACCGCTTTCTTGTCGGTCAGGTCGATATCGCCCTGCACATAGGGGGCGACCTGCGCCTTGCCGCCAAGGGCGATCGCCGCCTTGACGACCTCGGCGAGACCCTCGCCGGTGGTGGATGCGGTCTCAACAACGGGGCAGCCGAGCTTTTTCGACAGCGCGGCGGCGTCGATGACCGTCTGTTTCTTCTTGTTGACATCCGCTTTGTTGAGCGCGATCACCGTCGGCACGCCGAGCTCAAGCAGCTGCGTCGTAAAGAACAGGCTGCGGCTGAGGTTGGTCGCATCGACGATGTTGATGATGACATCGGGCTTTTCGTTTTTGATGTAGGTGCTGGTCACGCTCTCCTCCGAGGTAAAGGGGGACATCGAATACGCGCCCGGCAGGTCAACGGCGATGAGCTGCGCACCGCCCGCGTACGATTTTCTGATCGCCGCCTCTTTTTTATCCACGGTGACGCCCGCCCAGTTGCCGACCTTTTCGTTGCGGCCGGTGAGCGCGTTGTACATCGTGGTCTTACCGCTGTTGGGATTGCCCGCAAAAGCAATTCTCATCGGGAGCTCCTCCTTGTGTTGCCTCTTGTTGTTATGTTATTGCAGATCGTATTGCAGAAAATGTTGTATGTTCCTCGGTTAGCACAAACTAACCGATTGGGAAAAAGCAATCAGCGGACTGCTTTTCGGCATTATTCGTAGAGAATAATGGCCTCAGCCAGCTGATCGTCGATGTTATAGCGACCGTCCTTGATGGAGACCACGCAGCTGCCGCGGCGGCGGGAGACCACCGTGATGGGCTCGTCGCTGTAGCAGCCGAGCGAAAACAGAAACGCGTCGAGCTCCTCGTCGTCGGTTTCGATGCGCTGGATGATATATTCTTTGCCAATGTCGGCAAGCTTGACATTCATATCCTCACGACCCACCTGACATACTGATCGCGTGCCGCGCAAATGCAGTTAGCACGCCCTAACCGCTTGTTATATTACCATCTCGCACAGCGTTTGTCAAGTGGTTTTTCCACATTTTTCAGGTTTTTGTGATGCGCAATCCACAAAGCACATCGTAGGGGGCGGCGCCCACGATGCCCCCTAAAACGGACCGCCGAGACGTCGATCCCTACAATCAGGCTTCGATCTGTGCAAGCATTGGCAGGCTCCCTCTTTGAGGGAGCTGTCGCCGACAGGCGACTGAGGGAGTTTTGTGTAGCGTATACCTATCGTCCCGGGGCCGCTCGTCGTGGCGCCGCATTTCTACTATATTTGATTTTGGTTCGCTACGACCGGCAAATGCCTGTCGGCATTTGCTCTGTTTTCAGCGTAACAATCAAGTGGCTGGAAGCGTACCGACACAATTAAATAAATACCAACGCAAAAAGAACCCCCGACCGTAGTCGAGGGTTCTTTCTTTGCGTAAGCGCCTACCTGACTTCGCGTTGCGAAGTCATTGAAATACGTTTCTTGACGGCTTATACAGCCGTCATTTCGCTAGGCGAAAACGAAAGTATTTGAAGTATTCACCCAAGTCATAACAAGACACCCCACGACAAAGTCGTGGGGTGTCTTGTTATGTTGGCGCCTACTTATTGTCCCGGGCCGCTTCCAGCCAAGTATCGTCAGCACGAGTGAGCTTAACTGCCGTGTTCGGGATGGGAACGGGTGTACCCTCACCGTCATCAGCACCAACTCGTCGCCGCAGCTATCGCTGCTTGCTCCGTCAAATATGTCTTGCCGGCTTAGACAGCCGCCATTTCGCTATCGCGAAAACGCCATATTTGCGTTCAGGGTCGGGCCCTGAGAACTGAATAAAGCATACAAGATAGAATGTGGAACCAATGTGCGTCGGGGCATCACACCCTTCGCACCACAAAAATGATTCGTTTGTCATAGCTTGACGTGTAGGTCAAGCCCTCGATCTATTAGTACTGCCAAGCTAAAAGCGTCACCGCTCTTACACACGCAGCCTATCAACCATGTAGTCTTCATGGGATCTTACCTGATTA
>CAJGCA010000061.1 GCA_904501705.1 Clostridiaceae bacterium
CACTCCTTTCATAGAACAGTATATGCGCGAAAATGAAAAACGCCGCAAAAAGAAACCGGTCGTTCTGTGCGATGCCCAGAACGACCGGTTTCGGGTTTTTTACAGCTTATTGACGTCCGCGTCGGTAATGAGGTGGAAGCCCGCGGTCTCCAGCGCCGACTCAGCGGCGGCGTTATCCGCCACGCGCAGCACGACGTAAGCGTGCTTCTCGGTACGGGTCATAAAGGCGTACAGATATTCCATATTGATACCCGCCTTATCCAGCACCTCGAGCGCCGTGGACAATTTGCCCGGCTCGTCGCCGATCTTGACACCGACGACGTCGGTGGTGTTGATGAGGTGACCCTCATCGGCGAGTGTCTTCACCGCGGCGGCGGTGTCGCTGACGATCAAGCGCAGGATACCGAACTCCTGCGTGTCCGCGATGGATAACGCGCGGATGTTGACGTTGTGCTTCGCGAGGGTGTCGGTGATGGACACCAGCGCACCCTGCTTATTCTCTACGAAAACCGTTAACTGCTTCAAAGACATACTAACGCCTCCTTAATCGTGTAATTTGCGCTTGTCAATGATGCGCACCGCCTTGCCCTCGCTGCGTGTGATGGACTTGGGCGCGACAAGATGCACCTTCGGGTTGATGCCGAGCATCGTCTTCATCGCTTCGCCGAGCGCCTTCTCCTGCGCGGTGATGCCGCTGACGGTGTCGGTGAACTGCTCGGGGTTCATCTCGACGTTGACATCGAAGGTGTCGTTGTTACCGACACGGTCGAGAATGATCTGATAGTTCGGCTGATAGCCCTCCTTGAGCAGAACGGTCTCGATCTGGCTCGGGAACACGTTGACACCGCGGATGATCATCATATCGTCGCTGCGACCCATGGGCTTAGTCATCTTAATATGCGTGCGACCGCAAGAACAGGGCTTACGGGACAGCACACAGATATCGCGTGTGCGATAGCGCAGAAGCGGAAATGCTTCTTTATCCAACGCGGTGAACACCAGTTCACCCTTGCTGCCCTCTGGGAGCACCTCGCCCGTGTCGGGGTCGATAATTTCCGCGAGGAAATGGTCCTCGTTGATGTGCATGCCCGACTGCTCACAGCACTCGAATGCCACACCGGGACCCGAAGTTTCAGTCAGACCGTAAATGTCGTACGCCTTGATGCCGAGGGTCGTCTCGATACCCCGGCGCATCTCCTCCGTCCACGGCTCCGCGCCGAAGATGCCCGCCTTGAGCGGGATGTCCTCCGGCTTATACCCCTGCTCCTTAAGCGACTCACCGATATAAGCGGCATAGGACGGGGTGCAACACAAAATGGTCGCGCTGAGATCGTCCATAAACTGGATCTGTCTGTCGGTAAAGCCCGACGACATCGGCAGTGTCAAGCAACCCACCTTATGCGAGCCGCCGTGCAGACCTGCGCCGCCGGTAAACAGGCCGTAGCCATACGCCACCTGACACACATCCTCATCGGTGCCGCCCGCCGCAACGATCGCGCGCGCGCAGCAGTCCTCCCACAGGTCAACGTCGTGCTGGGTATAAAACGCCACCACGCGGCGACCCGTCGTGCCCGAAGTCGAATGGATACGGACACACTCCTTAAGTGGCTTTGCAAGCAAGCCGTAGGGGTACGCGTCGCGCAAATCCGCCTTAGATAGGAAAGGCAACTTGCGCAGATCTTCGATGCCGTGGATGTCCTCGGGACTCACGCCCTTTTCATCCATTAGATTGCGGTAGTATTCCACGTTCTCATAGACGTGCTTTACCTGCTTAACGAGCTTTTCGGACTGGAGCTTTTTGAGATCCTCTATGGGCATCGTCTCGATCTCGGGTTGATAATAGCGTTGAGCCATACGTTTTCGCCTTCTTTAATTAAGAATTATAACCTAAATCAAATGCTTTCTTGTTCATCTCCACGAACTTGGGGGCGACGGTGTTTTCGATCGCCGCGATCCACCGCTCGTAGGGGATGCCGAACTGTTTCGCCACACGCCCCATCAGCACGATGTTCACCGCCTTGGACGAGCCCGCCTGCTCCGCGAGCGCGAGCGCATCCAGCGCCTCGACGTTGACCCCTTTCGCGGTCAGCTCGTCGAGCACATCCACGGGATACTGCGCCGCACCGATGATAACCGGCATCGGGTCGATCTGCTGGGTGTTAACGACGATGCGGCCGTCCTTCTTGAGGTAGCCCGCATAGCGCGCCGCCTCCAGCTTCTCAAACGAGATGATGATATCCGCCTCGCCCGCAGTGACGATCGGGGAATACACCTTGTCGCCGAAGCGCACGTAGGTGACCACCGAGCCGCCGCGCTGGCTCATGCCGTGAACCTCGCTGACCTTAACGTCGTAGCCCTCGTCCATCAGCAGACGGCCGAGCAGCTTGGAGGCGAGCAGACTCCCCTGACCGCCGACACCGACGATCATCACACTGGTTGTTTTCATAGTCTGCACCTCCTTAATTAATGGCGTCAAATGCGCACAGCTGCTTACACACACCGCAGCCGACGCACAGCGTCGTATCGATCTTCGCCTTGCCGTCTTTCAGGCTGATGGCAGGGCAACCGAGTTTCATACATTTCTTGCAGGAGCGGCACTTGTCCGCATCCACCGTCAGGGACGGCGCGTGCTTGACGTACTTGAGCAGCACGCAGGGACGGCGGGAGATGATGACCGAGGGCTCCTCGGCTGCCAGCTCCTCTTTGATCGCCGTCTCGCACGCAGCGAGGTCGTACGGATCGACCACACGCACGCGACCAATGCCCAGCGCGCGGCACAGGGCTTCGAGATCCACCTTCGCGGCGGGGTCGCCCTTAATATTGTAGCCCGTCGTGGGGTTCTGCTGATGCCCCGTCATACCCGTGATGGAGTTGTCGAGGATGATGACGGTGGAATTGGTCGCGTTGTAGGCAACGTTGACCAGACCCGTCATACCCGAGTGCATAAAGGTGGAGTCGCCGATGACCGCAACGGTCTTGCCTTCGGCATCCGCGCCGCGCGCGGCGTTAAAGCCGTGCAAGCCCGAGATGGACGCGCCCATACACAGGGTGGAATCGAGGGCGCTCAGCGGCGGCACCGCACCAAGGGTGTAGCAGCCGATGTCGCCGTGTACCGTGATATTGTTCTTCGCGAGGGTGTAGAAGATGCCGCGGTGCGGACAGCCTGCGCACATCATCGGCGGGCGGGCGGGGATGGGCGAGTCGGCGGTGACAAACTCCTTCGCCGCAAGACCGAACGCCGCCGCGACCGTCTGCTGGGAGAATTCGCCGAGCAGGGAGAACAGTTCCTTGCCCGTGACCTCCAAACCCAGCGCGCGCACATGGTTTTCGATGATGGGATCGAGCTCCTCGATAACGTACAGCTTCTTCACCTTGGCGGCGAAATCCTTGATGAGCTTCACCGGCAGGGGGTTCGGCATGCCGATCTTGAGGATGCTCGCGGAGTCGCCGAGCGCCTCTTTCACGTATAAGTACGAACAGCCCGAGGTGATGATACCGATCTCGTCGGAGTGCATCTCCACGGTGTTGTACGCGCAGTCCTCCGCGAGCTCCTGCAGAGCAAGGGTGCGCTGCTCAACGACGGGATGACGCTTGATGGCGTTGCCCGGCATCATAATGTACTTAGCGGGGTTCTTCTCATAGTCTTTGAGAACTGCGGGGACGGGCTCGCCCGTCTCCACGATCGACTGGCTGTGCGCGATGCGGGTACACATCCGCAGCAGCACGGGGGTGTCGTATTTCTCCGACAGCTCGAACGCCGATTTCGCGA
Organism: Clostridiaceae bacterium; assembly: GCA_904501705.1. Lineage (GTDB taxonomy): Bacteria > Bacillota > Clostridia > Oscillospirales > Acutalibacteraceae > UBA5905. The sequence continues at coordinate 3,770 of CAJGCA010000061.1, forward strand.
ACGCATACGCCTCGGCGGAGTCCGCGGGCTCGAGCATCGGCACCTTCGCCGCGATGGCGTAGTGACGGGAATCCTGCTCGTTCTGCGAGGAGTGCATCGCGGGATCGTCCGCCACGCAGATGACCATTCCGCCGTTGACACCCGTATAAGACAGCGTAAACAGCGGGTCGGCGGCGACATTTAAGCCCACGTGCTTCATCGCGCAGGCGGAACGCGCTCCCGCCAGAGAAGCGCCGTAGGCGACCTCGCAGGCAACCTTCTCATTCGGCGCCCACTCGCTGTGCAGGTCGTCGTATTTGGCTAAAAATTCGGTGATCTCGGTGGACGGGGTGCCTGGGTAGCTGGACACCACCCCGAGTCCGCCGTCGTGCAGACCCGCGGCAACCGCTTGGTTACCGATCATTAACTTCTTCATAATCTATTCTCCTTACTTTATCAGGACTTGTTCTGCGAGTCTACCAGACCCTCGGCGCCGTACAGCTTGCGCAGCTTCGGCTTCTCGATCTTACCCGTAGGGTTGCGCGGCACGTCCGCAAAGATGATTTTACGCGGACGCTTGTAGCGCGGCAGGTCCTTACAAAATTCGTTGATCTCGTCCTCGGTGCAGGTCTCGCCCTGTTTCAACTCGATGATCGCGGTCGCGATCTCACCGAGGCGGGTGTCGGGCAGACCGATGACCGCAACATCCTTGATCTTCGGGTGCGCCGCCATAAAGTTCTCGATCTGCACGGGGTAGAGGTTCTCACCGCCGCTGATGATGACATCTTTTTTACGGTCAACGAGGTAGATAAAGCCGTCCTCGTCCTGCATCGCCATATCGCCGGTGTACAGCCAGCCGTCACGCAGGGTGTCGGCGGTCGCCTTCTCGTCGCGGTAATAGCAGGTCATCACGCCGGGGCCCATAAGGCACAGTTCGCCAACCTCACCCTGCGCGACCTCGTCCCCCTCGGGGGTGACGATCTTGACCTGCCAGCCGTAGCCGGGGACACCGATGGCACCGACCTTGTGGACGTTCTCCACGCCGAGGTGCACCGCACCGGGACCGATGGACTCGGACAGACCGTAGTTGGTGTCGTACTGGTGATGTGGGAAATATTCGAGCCAGCGTTTAATTAAGCTCTGCGGCACGGGCTGTGCGCCGATGTGCATCAGCCGCCACGCCGACAAGTCAAATTCATCAAGCGAAATTTCGCCGCGGTCAAGCGCATTCAGAATATCCTGCGCCCACGGCACCAGCAGCCACACGATGCTGCACTTCTCTCGGCTTGCCGCCTCAAGAATGCTGCGCGCCTGCGTACCCTTGAGAATGACCGCCTTGGAGCCGGCGAGCAGACTGCCGAACCAATGCATCTTCGCGCCCGTGTGGTACAGGGGCGGAATGCAGAGGAAGCAGTCGTCGCGCGTCTGTCCGTGGTGGTTCTGCTCAACGCGGCAGGAATGAATCAAACTCTCGTGGTTATGTAAAATCGCCTTCGGGAAACCCGTCGTACCCGACGAGAAGTAGATCGCCGCGTCGTCCTCTTCGGTCAGCGTGCATTCGGGGAATGCACCCGAGCACTCGGAGATAAGGTCGTTATAATCATCCGCAAACGCGGGGCAGCCCGCGCCGAGGTAGATCAGGGTGCAGTTTTTGCTGATCTCGTCCGCGACCGCCTCGACACGCCCGATAAACTCGGTGCCGAAGATCAGCACATCCGCCTCGGCGAGCTTCAAGCAGTAGTCGATCTCATCAGACGAATAGCGGAAGTTGAGCGGCACGGCAAGCGCACCTGCCTTTAATATACCAAAATAGATAGGCAGCCAGTCAATGCAGTTCATCAGCAGAATGGCAACCTTCTTGCCCTTGCCGATGCCGTGCTGTTTGAGCATATTCGCCAGACGGTTCGCCTTCTCATTAAACACCGCCCACGTGATCTCCCGCCGATAGTGGCGCGCGCGTCCCGTCGGCTCAACCAGCTCAAACTCGTGCCAGGTCAGGCGACGGGTCTCGGGCTGCTCGGGGTTGATCTCCACGAGCGCGGTGTCGTTCGCGTACTCGCGGGCATTTCTCTCTAACAGATGTACGATGGTCATAATATGTTCCTCTTTATAATAGAATGATCGGGATACATTTTAGCACTTTAAAGCGCTCGTGTCAACTGTATCGCAAAAATTTCAAAAATTTTTCGTTAGGGGTTGACAAATACGCTTTAAAGTGTTAAAGTGTCTACAACGAGAATTTTCCGAAAGAAGTGTTTTTCTATGACAATGTCCTTTCCGCTGCTCGCGGCAGACTCGGTCAGCCCCGCGGTGCTGGTGAGCATCCCGATGCTCATCTGCTTTTTTGCGCTGATGATCGGTGTGGGCTTATATTGCCGCAAATTATCGACCAGCATTGACGGCTTTGTGCTCGGTGGACGCACGGTCGGCCCGTGGCTGACGGCGTTCGCGTTCGGCACATCGTATTTCTCTGCTGTCATCTTCGTCGGTTACGCAGGACAGTTCGGCTGGAACTTCGGGCTTGCCTCGACCTGGATCGGCCTTGGCAACGCCTTCATCGGCTCGCTGCTCGCATGGATGGTGCTCGGTCGCCGCACGCGTGTGATGACACAGCACCTCGGCTCCAAAACGATGCCCGATTTCTTCGAAAAGCGGTACAATTCCAAAGCGCTCAAGTCGGTGGCGTCCTTTATCGTGTTCGTGTTCCTTATCCCCTACACCGCCTCGCTGTACAACGGACTGTCCTCGCTGTTTAACAACGTCTTTGAGATCGACTACTGGGTCATCGTGGTGGTGATGGCGGTGCTCACCGGCATCTATGTCATCTTCGGCGGCTATATGGCGACCGCCATCAACGATTTCATTCAGGGCATCATTATGCTCGTCGGCATCGTGACGGTCGTTCTCGCGGTGCTGAATCAGAACGGCGGTCTCACCGAAGCGGTGCGCACGCTCGGCGAGCAGGCGGGCGCCGAATACACCTCGACCTTCGGCCCCAACCCCGTCTTTCTGTTCTTCGTAGTGATGCTCACCTCGCTCGGCACGTGGGGTCTGCCTCAGATGGTCGGCAAGTTCTACTCCATCAAGGATGAGGACTCGATCAAGAAGGGCACCATCATCTCCACCGTCTTCGCTGTTGTTGTAGCGGGCGGGTGCTATTTCCTCGGCGGCTTCGGTCGGCTGTATCGCAGCCAAATGACCGAGGGCGGCTACATCACCGAGCACGGCGTGCTGTTCGACAAGGTCGTGCCGACGATGCTCGCCGACCTCGCTCCCGTGGTGGTCGCGCTCATCATCGTGCTGGTGCTCGCCGCCTCGATGTCCACCCTCTCCTCGCTGGTGCTGACCTCCTCCTCGACGCTGACGCTTGACGTCGTCAAGCCCGCCGTCTCCCGCAAAAAAGAGATGAGCGACAAGCACAGCGTGCTTACGATGCGGCTGTTTATCGTGTTCTTCATCGCCGTATCGGCGGCCATCGCCATCCTTAAGGACACGCTGTGGAAGGATTCCGTCTTCATCGCGCAGATGATGGGCGTGTCGTGGGGTGCGCTCGCGGGCGCGTTCCTCGCCCCGTTCCTGTACGGTCTCTACTGGCGCCGCACCACTCGTGCCGCCGTTGCTGCGAGCTTTATCTTCGGCACGGGATTGGAACTGATCCAGCTTTGTATCGGCGTGCATTTGATTGACGTGAGAGGCATCCCCGTTCTGGAATTCATCTTCACCAACTCGCTGTATTCAGGTGTTTTCGCAATGGTCGGCGGTCTGATACTCGTCCCCATCGTCAGTTTACTGACACAGAACACCCGCCCCGAAAACGTGGATGATAAGTTTGTATGTTTTGAGAAATGAGAAAAAGATCGCCTGCGCGGATGCGCAGGCGATCTTTTGGGCGGAGATGGAGAGATGTATTTCCCCTCTTGCAGTGCCCGAAATGCGGTATCCTCGCTCTCGCTCGCCGCATTTCGACCGCTGCCGAACGCCGACGCAGTTCGTATTTTAATAAGTTTGTCTACGGCGTTCTCGAATATGGCATATGCCATATTCCCTGGTCTAAAATATGTCTAACCCCCCGCTCGCTGTATCCGCCACCGGCGGCGCTCGCGGGCGTTGCCCGCGTTGCTCGCAACGCTCGTGTTCATTTCACAATCCGCCAAAAGAGAACGCACCACCTTGCGGTGGTGCGTTCTCTTTTGGCGGAGATGGAGAGCTGTTGAACCTGTTTTGCGCCGAGTTGCTGCAAGCCAAAAGTCCCTGCCGGCGCAAAACCTTTGAAAAGGCTCGCGCCTTTTCCAGTCCTGCATCCCACTCATTTTCACGAAAACAAAAAGAAACGCCGCGAGGGCGTTTCTTTTTGTTTTGGCGGAGATGGAGAGATTTGAACTCTCGCGTTGCTGTTAACAACCTACCGCATTTCGAGTGCGGACCCTTCAGCCACTTGGGTACATCTCCGTATGTATTCGCTTTTGCTCACCTATTATACATAAGCTGTGTGCGTTTGTCAACTTTTAATTAATTTATTTTGAAAATTTAGCGATTTATCGCTTTATTGCATAAAATTGCAAAAGTTGTCAAAAACTACTTGTTTTTTTTCGATAGATGATGTATAATGCGCCTATGTCAACAGACATACTTTGGAGAAGCTCATTAAATTGAGTGCCGAAGGGGCTAAACTCTCTCAGGCAAAAGGACAAAGTTTTGTGACTTTATGTGCTTTTGAGGTCGGGAGTTCTCCCGACCTTTTGTTTTTTGACATAATAATTTTGAGGAGGAAAACTCATGCAGGAAAAAATTCTTAATCTCGTAGCAACAGCCAACTCCTATCTTGCAGACTACATTCTCATCATTCTGCTCATCGGCGTCGGTCTGTTCTACACCATCAAAACCCGTTTCGTTCAGGTGCGTTGCTTCGGCGAGGGTATGAAGAAGGTCTTCGGTAACCTCTCGCTGCGCGGCGGCAAACAAGGCAGCGGTCTGTCGTCCTTCCAGGCGCTCGCCACCGCCATCGCGGCGCAGGTCGGTACCGGCAACATCGTCGGTGCGTCGGGTGCGATCCTGATCGGCGGCCCCGGTGCGATCTTCTGGATGTGGATCATCGCGTTCCTCGGTATGGCAACCATCTACGCCGAGGCGGTGCTCGCGCAGGAGAGCCGCGTCGTCGACGAGGACGGCACCGTCCACGGCGGCCCCGTCTACTACATTAAAAAGGTGTTCACCGGCGGGTTCGGTAAGTTCCTTGCCGGCTTCTTCGCCATTGCTGCCATTCTGGCGCTCGGCTTTATGGGCTCTATGGTGCAGTCCAATTCCATCGCTGAGGCGGCTAACAGCGCGATCGGCGTCCAGCCGTGGATCGTCGGTCTGGTGATCGCGGTGATCGCCGCGTTCATCTTCCTCGGCGGCATCCAGCGCATCGCCTCCGTTACCGAGAAGCTCGTCCCGATTATGGCGGCGCTGTTCCTGGTTGGCGGTCTGGCGGTGCTCATCGCCCGTATCCAGTATGTCCCCGAGACCTTCGGCATGATCTTTAAGTACGCGTTCACCCCCTCGGCGCTCATCGGCGGCGGTATCGGCGCCGCTATCAAGACCGCCATCAGCCAGGGTGCCAAGCGCGGTCTGTTCTCCAACGAGGCAGGTATGGGCTCGACGCCCCACGCACACGCGATGGCGAACGTTGAGAAGCCCCACGATCAGGGTGTTGTCGCGATGATCGGCGTGTTCATCGACACCTTCGTCGTGCTGACCATGACCGCGCTGGTCGTCATCTCCTCGCTGTATGCTGGC
>CAJGCA010000062.1 GCA_904501705.1 Clostridiaceae bacterium
AACTCGGCCGCGCTCATCCCGTAGGAAGTAATTTCTGTCACCGTGTCAAACACGTCCATATAAGTCTGCGACCGCTTCGGCGCAGACGACAAAGGGGCGCAACCGACCAAGCCCCCTGCCAACAGCAGGGAGAGCAACACGCAACATACGCGTTTCGCCATAGTCGGTCGCGCCCTTTCTATTTGTTTTCGATTTTAGTCTTGGTCGGCGGCCTTGACCGCGTTCTTCAGCATCCCCGAGATGGCAATCGTGCATCCCGAGATCGCATCGGTCTTGCCGTCGTTGCCGACGGACAGCTTCGCGAGCTCCGCGGCGGTCTTGCCGACCGCGTAAGCATCAAACGCGTCCGCCTGCTCGTACCATTCCTTCTTGATCGAGGACGCCTCTTTCATCCCATAGGCATCCCCCATCCCGCGCTTGGTATCCATCTTGCCCGCAGCGTGGCTGAAGAGACTGTTTTCGATCGTCAGCTTTGCCTGCGCGGAGTCGGTTAGACACGCGGTGATGCGGTCGTCTCCGCCGAGCGTTACCGCCGCCATTTCGATGTCGAACTGCGGCTTCGCGTCGGTGGATTCGCCGCTCTTGGCGACCGACACGGCGAGCTCGAGCTCATCACCCGCGGCGATGTTCTTCACCTTCGCGTTGCGGGTTGCCTCGTGCACCGCGGAGATAAAGTCGGTGATGATGAGGTCACATCCCTGGATCATCTCACTCTTGCCGTCGGTGGCGGCGATAGCGCTCACCTGCGCCCCCGTCATGCCCTCGACGTAATCACAAAATGCCTCAACCTGATCGTCCCACGAGGCGCGGCTCGTGTTGCCTGCGCCGAGATCGCTGTCGGTGAGGGTGTAGTCCTCGGTCTCGCCCTTGGTGAGCAGGTCGACCGCGACCTGAAGCACGCCGCTTTTCAGCTCCACGGGGAATTCCGCCTCGTCGAGCTTACACTCCGTGATCTTGCCGTCCTTGTTCAGCACCACCGCCGCGACGGTGGTCTTGACGGTGGTCTTTTCGTTGCCGTCGACCGCCAGCGTATTCACGCTGCCGAGGCCGAGGCTGCGGCCGTCGCCGTTCGCCGTGCCGCTCGGGGTAGGGCCCTTATCCTTCTTCCCGCACGCGGTCAGGCTGAACAGCAACACAATGCCGCAAACGATTGCCCAAAGTTTTTTCATCGCATTTTCCTCCATTTCATCGCGCGGTGTAGATCACTGCGCAAAGAGCCTTGCTTGCTCTCATATTTACTATGAGAAAAAACAAGGCTCTTATGCAGGAAAATGATGAAAAATTTGTTTCAATGCTTTATTGCTTGATCTCGTTGCCGCCCTCGCGCACGGGCTTGGCGAGCAGCTCGATGACCTTGACGGGGCATTTCGCCGCGCAGGCACCGCAGCCGATGCACAGCGCGTGGTCGATGCGCGCGAGGTGGTTATCCACCTTCGCCGCCGCGACGGGGCACACCTTCTGACAGATACCGCAGCCGATACAGCCCGCGGAGCACACCGCCTTGACCTCCTTGCCGGGAGCATTGGAGGAACAGCGCACCTCCACAGCGGAGTTGTCGGGGATCATCGTAATAATGTGCTGAGGGCAGATTGCGACGCACTGACCGCAGCTGATGCACTTATCCTCGTCCACCACCGCGACGCCGTCCATAAGCGAGATCGCGTCGTTGGGGCAGACGGTCACGCAGGTACCGAAGCCGTAGCAGGCAAACGAGCACGCCTTACCCGCGTTTCCGGGGGACATCGCCGCCTGACGGCAGTCGCGCGTGCCGTAATAGTTCGCGGAGATCTGTGCCTTATCGCAGGTGCCGGCGCACTGCACGTACGCCACCTGCCGCAGTACGGCGCCCGTCTCGACGCCCATAATAGCGGCGATTTCCTTCGCCGCGGTCGAGCCGCCGACGGGGCAGGCATTGGGGGGCGCTTCGCCCGCGGCGATCGCCGCCGCAAGCGCGTCACAGCCCGCATAACCGCAGCCGCCGCAGTTGGAGCCGGGCAGAGCAGCACGCACCGCCTCGGCCTTTTCGTCCACCTTAACGGTGAAAATCTTACCCGCGAAGCCGAGCATTAACCCGATCAGCAGACTGACACCGCCGACAATGGCGGCGGCAATTCCGATTGCTTCAATCATCTATCGCCACCTCCTTAAATCGACAGCCCCGAGAAGCCGTAAAACGCGATCGCCATCAGGCCCGCGGTGATCAGCGTGATCGGCATACCCGAGAACGCGTGGGGGACGTTATTGCCCGCCATCTTCTCGCGGATGCCCGCGAGGATGATGATCGCGATGGCAAAGCCGCCCGCGGTACCGAAGCCCGCCACCACGCTGGTGATGAAATCGTTGCCGTTCTGCACGTTAGTCAGCGCAACGCCGAGCACCGCGCAGTTGGTGGTGATGAGCGGCAGGTATACGCCGAGCGCGGCGTATAGACCGTGACTGAGCTTCTTGAGTGCCATCTCGACGAGCTGTACCAACGCCGCGATGACCAGGATAAACACGATGGTCTCCATATAGATGAGATCCAGCGGCACGAGCACGCCGTTATACAGCACGCTCGTCAGCGCGGACGCCACCGTAATGACGAAGATGACCGCGCCGCCCATACCCGCGGCGGTTTTGACATTCTTCGATACACCGAGGAAGGGGCAAAGACCCAAGAACTGGCTGAGCACGACGTTATTGACCAGCGCAGTGGTCAGCAGGGTGAGTAATAAGATCTTGATCATCCCTGCTCACCCCCTTCCTGTTCTTTTGCGGCTTTCTTTTCTGCCGCGATTCGCGCCCGCTCCTCAGCGAGCTGACGCGCCTTCTCGGCGGTCTGCTCCGCGACCTGGCGGTGGTTGAGCGCGCAGGTCATCCCCGCGCAACCGTCGCAGTTGCCGCCGCACGCAAGATCGCTCTTGCGCTCGACGTTAGACGCGCTGGGCGCCTTAAACTTATTCTGCAGAGCCGCAAGTATCGCCAGCACGAAGAACGCGCCAGGGGCCATTACGAGGATGCCGATCGGCTCATAGAAGTCGGGCATCACGGGGATGCCGAACGCCAACCCGCTGCCGAACAGCTCGCGCACAAGGCCGAGGATGGTCAAGGCGAGGGTAAAGCCGAGGCCCATACCGATGCCGTCAAAGAGCGACAGAAACACATTGTTTTTCGATGCATACGACTCGGCACGGCCGAGGATGATGCAGTTGACCACAATCAGCGGAATGAAAATGCCGAGCGACTTATCAAGCGACGGGATATACGCCTTGATCAGCAGCTGGACGATGGTAACAAAGGATGCAATAATCACGATATAGGCAGGCATACGCACGCCGTCGGGAATGATTTTACGCAACAGCGAAATCATCAGATTGGACATTATCAACACCGCCATTGTTGACAGACCCATACCGAGGCCGTTGATGGCGTTGGTGGTCACCGCGAGGGTGGCGCACATACCCAGCATCAGCACGAAGATGGGGTTTTCCTTGAAAATGCCGTTCCAGAGGCGTTCCAATGCTTTTTTGATCATCCCGCCTCACCGCCTTCCAAGGATTTCACAAAATCGATCGCCGCCTGCGTTTCGCTTTTCAGCGCATTGGTGGTGATGGTCGCGCCCGTAATGCCGTCGAGTTGAGAAGCTGCGGTGATGCCAAGGAACTGCTGTTTTACGTCCTCGTTCTCACAGTTGGCGCCAAAGCCCGGGGACTCCTCGTGCTCAAGCACCGCGTAGCCGATGACCGTGCCGCTCTTGTCAATACCGAGCGTGATGCGCACGGGGCCCGCATAGCCCTTCGCGCTCACCGTCAGCACATAGCCGAGGGGATTACCCGCCTCGTCGACAGTGCGCAGCACCTCCTCGACCGCGGTGCCCGCGGTCAGGGTGGTGTTATAGTCTTTAATAAGCGCCGCGGCGTTGTCGACATCCTCAAACGCCGCCGCGGCTTCGTACACCGCCTGATACGCCTCCGCCTTCGCCTTTTGCGCGGCGAGGGCGATCGGCTCTTTGGTCAGTTCATACACAAAGGACAGCGCAATCGCCGCCACCAGCGTGATCGCGAGCAGGATGCCCGCGTTTTTGAAAATATTTTTCATTTCACGGCACCCCCTTTGTGCGACGATCCGAAGGCGCACGGCATCGTCACCCGCTCAATGAGCGGCACGAGCGTATTGCCGATAATGATCGCATAGGACGCGCCCTCGGCGGACGAGCCGAACACGCGAAACAGCGCCGTCAGGAAGCCGAGCAGGATCGCATAGATCCACTGACCGCCGCGGGTGATGGGGCTGGTGACGTAGTCGGTCGCCATAAACACCGCGCCCGCGAGTAAGCCACCCGAGACGATCTGCCCGACAAGGTAATTAACCGAGGGAACACCGTTGCCCGCCAAGAGATTCAGCAGGAACGCAAACACCACCGCACTGCCGACAAAGACGGCGGGGATGCGGGGGCTGATGACCCCGCGCGCGATCATATACACCGCACCGATGAGGATCGCGAGCGAGCTCGTCTCACCGATACAGCCCGAATGAATGCCGAGGAACGCCTGCAACAAATCCACCTCGCCGCCGCCCTGCAGCACCGCGAGGGGGGTCGCCGCGGAGGCGGCGTCCACCGTCAGGGTGCTCATCCGCTGGGCAAAGCCCGCGAAGGCATCCGCGCCGAAGATGTTGCCCACCGCCTGCCAGTTGCCGCCCATCATCGCGGGGAACGAGATGATGAGGAAGCAGCGCGCGGCGAGCGCGGGGTTCATAAAGTTCTGCCCGATACCGCCGAACAGCTGTTTAACAAAGAGGATCGCGAACACGCCGCCCATCACGGGCACCCAGAAGGGCACCGTCGAGGGCAGGTTCATCGCGAGGATGAGTCCCGTCACCAACGCACTGCCGTCCGCGACGGTCACGGGCAGCTTCATCAGCCGCTCGTACACATATTCGGTGAGTACGCAGGTCACCGCGCTGATCGCAATGATGATGAGCGCGCGCAAACCGAACACAAACACGCCAAACAGTAAGGCGGGCATCAGCGCGATCGCCACGTCCCGCATCACCGTGGAAGTGGACAGGCCACTACGCACGTGGGGAGAAACCGATATATTCGTCATAGTCTCACACTGCCCTTTCTTCTCACTTCTTCGCGTCGGCGGCTTCCTTCGCCCGCCGACGCGCGGCATTAACCGCATTTTTCGCGAACTTGAAGCTCTGGGTCAGCCGCCGCTTCGCGGGGCAGACATAGGTGCAGCAGCCACATTCCATACATTCCATACCATTAAGACCTTCGAACGCAGTCAGATCGCCCGCATCCGCCGCCTTGCCCATCATCGCGGGGACTAGCCGTGACGGGCACGCCCGCACACAGCGACCGCAACGAATGCAGGGGCTTGGATCCCACTGCGCGACCTCATCCTGCATCATCGCGAGGATGGACGAGGACGCCTTAACCACCGGCACGTGCAGGTCGGTCATCGCGTTACCCATCATCGGGCCGCCCGAGATGAGCTTTTCCGGCTCGCCCTTGAGCCCACCAAACGCCTCCATCAGCTCGGCTTGATCGGTGCCGACCGGCACCGCGACGTTGCAGGGGGTGTTGACGCCGTCGCCCGTGAGGGTCATCACTGTCGAGATGAGCGGCGTCTGACGGCAGACCGCCTGATAGATCGAGATGGTGGTAGACACGTTAAGCACCACACAGCCCGCGTCGATGGGCAGTTTCTTAGAGTTGATATCCCGTCCCGTGACGGCGTGGATGAGCATCCGCTCGCCGCCCTGCGGGTATTTCGTTTTAAGCGGACACACCGAGATGCGCGCATTATCCGCTGTCAGCTTGTTCAGCAAGCGGATCGCCTCGGGCTTATTATTTTCAATAGCAATGACGCCGCGCGCCGCAGAGAACATCTGCAGCACCACGCGAAGGCCACTGAGCAGCTGCTCGGGGCGCTCCAGCATCAGCCGATAGTCGCTTGTCAGATACGGCTCGCACTCGGCGGCGTTGATGATGACGGTGTCAGGGGCGACGCCCTCCTTCATCGTCAGCTTGACGTGCGTCGGGAAGCCCGCGCCACCCTGACCGACGATGCCCGCATCGCGAATGATCGTGAGGATCTCCTCGTTCGACAGCGTCGCGGGGTCGCGCTCCTCACCGAGGGTCGGGATGGGAGTGAACGCACCGTCGTTGTCGATGACGATCGCGGGAGACTTGCGCCCGTTGACGGTCAGGCGGGGCTCGATCGCCTTCACCTTGCCCGACACCGCGCTGCAGATCGCCGCCGACACAAAGCCGCCCGGCTCGGCGATCATCTGCCCGACCTTAACCTCGTCGCCGACCGCGACGATCGCCTTGGCGGGCGCGCCGATATGCTGCGAGAGCGGATATACCGCCTCACCCGTCGGGCGATACTCCTGAATCGGCGCATCCTTGGTGTAGGCCTTGCCGTCCCGTGCGGGATGGATGCCGTGTCTGAATGTACGCTGCTTCATACATTGCCTCTTTTCCTTAAATCATTTATATCGGTTTAGTATGCCTTGTTTGTTACAAATTTATCAAACCATAAAAAGATGCTCGGCAAGATGTCTTACAAAACACGTTGCCGAGCGCACTGCAATATATAGGTGTATTTTGTAAGACGGGATATTGCTCTCTTCTTACGTTCACGGCTGTTTTTACAATAGCCATGCGGGCATAGCCTGCCCCACAGCCGTGGGTTTATCCGCTTGCGCGTGTACGGGCTTCTCCGTCACGGCAAAACGGGTGATCTCCCGCCGTGCAGCGGCAGCTTCGGCGGCGGTCATACAGACGACCACCGCGGGCACAGAGCCCAGTCCCGCCTCGCGGGCGGCGGCAAGACGGCCGGCGCCCGACAACAAAGTGAGCTTCTCCTCCCCCGTCTGCGCGAGGGTCAGCGGCTCGAGCACGCCCCTTTTGGCGATCGAGGCGACCAGGTCGGCCGACGCGGCGAGGAGCTTCTGCCCCTTGGGCAGGCGGATGGCATCCACCGCTACCGCGCACGAGGTCATCGTATCCAGCTTGGGAGCTGTCTCCGCGCTCGGGCGGGCGGTCGCCGCCGCGGCACGGGCTAAGCTACTTTTACCGATGGACAAGGTCATCCACCTCCTTGGCGAGTTCTGCATACTCCTGCGCACTACGACTCGTGGGCTTGTAGGCACCGACAGGCTTACTGCTGTCCTGCGCCCATTCAATAGAACTGTCCACGCGGATGATCGCGTCAAACACGTGCACGCCCTCCATCTCCTGCAGGATCTCCATCGTCTGCTTAAAATAATTCTTACGCACCGACACCTTGGTCAGCGCCACACCCAGCAGCGTGAGCGCGGGATTCATCTGCTGCACCGTCGCGACGAACTCAAACATATTCGCCAGACCGAATAAGCCCCACGGGCTCGCCTCGACCGGCAGGATGAGCTTGTCGGAGGCACACAGCAGGTTCATCACCCAACCGCCGAGGGTCGGCGGCGCGTCGATGAGTATGTAGTCGTACTCCCCGCTGTCCCGCACGGGCTGCAAACATTTCTGCAGGATGAACTCCCGCTGCCACTTGGTGAACAGCTCGTATTCGATGCCACTCATCAGCGTCGAAGACGGGATGAGATCCAAATTCTCATACGCGGTGGGCACGATGTAGTCGGTGAGCGGTTTCTGCTCACGGATGGCGTGGTAGAGGTTTTTCTCCCCCTGCGCCATCGCCAGCACCTCTTCCTCGGGGAAGAAGGATAGGCTGAGGTTTAACTGCATATCGCCGTCGAGCAGCAGCACGCGCTTGCCCTGCTGCGCGAGGGAATACCCCACGTTCGCGCAGGTGGTGGATTTACCGCTGCCGCCCTTGTTGTTGGCAAAGCATAAGACGGTCGTATTCTTTTTCGACACCATAGTCGTACCCTCCGCTTCGTTTGTTGTCCCTTATAGGTCAGGATCAGTCACCGAAGAAGTGACGATGCACCGCCGCGACTGCGCGATCGGCATCCGCCTTCGCGACCAGCACCGAGATGCGGATCTCGCTCGAGGAGATGGTCTGGATGTTGATGTTCGCGTCCGCAAGCGCCTCGAACATATCGGAAGCGACGCCCTCGTGGGTCTCCATACCCGCGCCGACGATAGAGATCTTCGCGACATCGGTATCGCAGCGAAGCTCCTTCGCACCCTTCATCTCGCAGAACTCCTGGAGTGCAGCGACGGCATCCTCACCGCTACCTGCGGGCACGGTGAAAGCGATATCCTTCGTGCCGTCACGACCGACAGACTGCAGAATGTTATCCACCGTAATGTGCGCCTGCGCCACACGGGAAAATACCTTGAACGCCACGCCGGGACTGTCCGGCAGACCGACAATTGATACGCGGGCGACACTGTCGTCCTTCGCGACACCTTTAATGAGCATTTTTTCCACTTCAACTACCTCCTTGACCTTGGTACCGGTCGCTTTCTTCAGACTGGAAAGAACTTCGAGTTCCACACTGTATTTTTTCGCCATCTCGACCGAGCGGTTGTTGAGAACCTGCGCGCCGGAGGTGGCCATTTCGAGCATTTCGTCATAGGTGATCTCGGGTAGCTTACGCGCGCCGGAGATCTTGCGGGGATCGGCGGTGTAGACGCCCTCGACGTCGGTGTAGATCTGGCAGAGATCTGCGTGCATTGCCGCCGCAATCGCCACCGCGCTCGTGTCCGATCCGCCGCGACCGAGGGTGGTAATGTCGTCATACTTGTTGAGCCCTTGGAAGCCCGCCACAACGACGATACGCTTCTTATCAAGCTCCGCGCGGATGCGCTCGGGGTTGACGCGCTTAATGCGAGCAGAGCTGTATTTGCTGTTGGTGGAGAAGCCCGCCTGCCAGCCGAGCAGCGAGATCGCGGGGAAGCCGAGCGCGTCGATCGCCATCGCCAGAAGCGAAATGGAGATCTGCTCGCCCGAGGCCATCAGCATATCCATCTCGCGCTTGCTCGCGCGGGGATTGATCTCGCGGGCCTTTTCGATCAGATCGTCGGTGGTATCGCCCTGTGCGGATACCACGACCACGACGTCGTTGCCCTGCTTGTAGGTGTCGGTCACGATGCGCGCCACGTTCATCACGTGTTCGGCATCCTTCACCGAGCTACCGCCGAATTTTTGTACTACTAACATATCAGAACCTCCTGACTTGATTAACTTATGTAGATACGCAACGCCTTGACGACGGTGACGCCGTCGAGAGCGGCGAGTGCCGCATCGAGCGCCTCCTCCGTCATCGCGGGGGAAACAAACGTCAACTCAGCCTCGGGCGCGTCGGGCACGGTCACAAACGCGACCTCGCCGAACGCCGCGGTGATCGTCGCCTTTGCCGCCTCAGTGTCCGCACTCGTCACACGCACGAGCTTGACTGCGAGCGCCTGCCGATGGCTAAGCACACGGCCCGCCTCGTGC
>CAJGCA010000063.1 GCA_904501705.1 Clostridiaceae bacterium
AATCAGCAGGTCGATACGAGCGTCGCACAACAGAAGGGAATCTATGAGGACAGCATCCGCGATGCCGAGCGGGCGGAGAAATCACAGCTCGACGACAACTATATCGATGAGCTGGTCGCTCGCAAGAACATCGAGAACACGATGGCGGATATGGGGATGACCGACAGCGGTCTCAATCGTGGCCAGCAGACGGCTATCTCGGTGATGCGCGGGAACGCGGATGCAGGGGCGAGGCGGAAAAAGGTGGATAGAGTGCAGAGCTTGCGCGACGCGATCGATCAGGTGATGCTCGGAGGCGAGCAGCAAAAGACGGCATATCAGCAACAGCAGTCCGCGGCATTGAGTGAGTGGTATCAGAATCAACTGCTCACTAACAAGCAAAACGCCCGCACCGCCGCCGTCGAGCAGTATAACGCCGAGACGGAAGCGATCGAGAAGCAGCAGGAGGCCATCCGAAAGCAGAACGAGCTTATGCTCAAAAATGGCTATGTCCAGCAGGGCGACTCGTGGGTGAAGGACAACACGGCAGAACGCACAACCTATGCGATGACGCTCATTAAGAACGGGATCCCCGAAGATGAGGCGTGGACGGATGCACAGTACCGTTATGGCGCGATGAGTGCCAAGGATACACTGCGTTATCAAGCGAAGAAGGCGGGATACAGCGACGCTGCCGCTGTGGCTTATGCAGAAGCCGGTGGCGGCGAGGCGGGTGAAGCGGCGGCGGGTGAGCGAATCGCCGCTGACGCACACGCCTTAGTAGAAAATATTTCTTTCGAGGTAAGCGGAAAGATATGGGATTTTAGAAAAGGCACATTCTGGCGTAGTGCAGGCGAAGGAGACGGACGACTGGTTGGTGAAAAGGTCAAGGAGCTGCTCGAAAAGAACGAGACGTACAAGGGTATGTCCACGTTGGAGAAGAAAGCTGCAGCGTCTTTTGCTATCGCTAAAAGTGTTGAAGAGTCCTTCCCGAACGAAAACCAAGAGGCCAATCTCAAGCGTATTCGTCGAGCGTGTGAAGAATACACGGTCGCGGATTATAATTTCGCTGTGTCCTATTTTCTTGATAACCAAGGAAATGGGACGTCGCAACCGAAACAACAAGCTACGCAAAATAAATCAGATGCGGAACGAGTATCCGACTATTATAAAAATGCATCGAGCATGCCAGGCCGTTTGTTGTAACGGAGCGCCTTTCTAAGGAGGAAAAACTATGTCGCAAACAATACACGATGCGATTGCCAAAGCTGCGCGAAGTGTTAGAACAGCTGCCCCCGATGATGCGGGGACGACACCGCCGACTATGACATCGCCAACGATGACGCAGGATAGAGTTGCGGCATCATCGATTGACACCGCCATAATCGGCGCAGCAAAAGAAATTCGCAAAGAAAAGAAGCCTGTCCGTGAGGCGACATTCGGGGATAACCTGGCGGCGATCGGACATAGCTTTTTGACTGGTTTATCTGACGTGGGATATTCGCTGTATGCGGCAGCCGATTTTATTCTCCCGGACGAGGCGGTTAGCGATCTGCTTGGCGTGGAAAACAAAGTCGGCAAGTTTTTCGACTGGATGAAAGAAGGGCAAAAAGCCAGCCACGCTCACAATGCAGAGCTAAATGCAAAAGCAAGCCCGGCCGTCGCTGCCGTGAACAACTATGTTGTGCGGCCGGTGGCGAATATGTTGCCTGCGGCCGCATTGGCGGTTGCGAGTGGCGGCGCATCATTGGCGGGCGATGCAGGCGCGGCGATGTTGGGCACTGCCGGTACCGCATCGGCGGCGACCGGTACGGCTGCCGCTGTCAAAACGGCGACAACGCAGCTACTCAAAAACCCGAATTTCTGGTTGAGCTTCGGCCAGATTTCGGGCAACACCTACAGCGACGCGTTGGAGAACGGCGCGAGCGAGGGACAGGCGGTATACACTGCGCTGACAAACGGTATTGCGGGATCGCTCATCGAGATGGGCGGCGGTATTCAAAAAGGCGGGCAAGGCAACTGGTTTGTCAACACCATCGAAGAGGTGGGCGAAGAGGTCTCGCAAGGCTGGGTGGAGAACGGCATCAGCGCCGTGGTCTATGACCAGGACAAGGAATGGTTTTCACTAACCGATTCCGAAGCGGTATTCAGTGCGACGCGCGCCAAGGATGAGGCGATCGGCACGGTGTTCGCAGCCGGTGTGATGAATGCGGGGCAGATGGGCGCAGTCAAGGTCAACCAGTACGTCCAAGCCTCGCGCATCGGTAGTGAATATCTGAACGGGACGAACGGAAAGACACTGCAGGGAGCAATTGAGATCGGTCTAGCCAATGCGCCGAGTATGGACGCCTACAAGGCGGCGCAGAAGATCCAGCAGAAAGTCGATGCAGGGCAGGAGGTGTCTCCCTATCTTGTCGGCCGTATGGTGGCGGAGAGCTTCTCGCCTGAGGCGAAGCTCGCGCGGCAGTTGGATGCGTTGGTGGCGAACACAGGCGAGGCACTCGGCGTGCAGTCCGAAACCATTGAGGCGGTGGCCGCGGTGGCGGTGCGTACGGGCCGCCGTGTGGAGTTTGCCACGCCCGAGCAGATCGCCGCATCGAATAACGTAAATGTGGCTTCGGGCGTCGGCGGCTTATATAACCGCGACACCAATACCATCTATGTCAGCAGCGCGCTGTCAACGGACGAGGCGGTGGACTACGTGCTCAAGCACGAGATCTCTCACAGCATCGAGACGACACAGGCGTGGAGCAAGATGGAGAGCCTCGCGCGGCAAGCTATGGGTGAGGATGCCTATGCCGCCGCCGTGCGCGATATGATGGCGCAGCGTCAGGCGGTGGGTGACACCACGGGCGCGACCGAAACGGGTGCAAAAAAAGAGGTTATCGCCGACTGGGTCGGCAAAAACCTCTGGAAAAACAATTTTGCGGCTATTGTGGCGGCGAAGGATAAGGGACTGGCGAATAAGCTCGCGCTGACGATGTGGAATATCCGCCGCGGGCTTTCTTTCACCGAGAACGGGCGGCAGACGGCACGGGTGAAATACGCCGAGCAACTTCTGATGAAAGCGATCGAGGACACCGCGCGCACGGATCCCGCGTTGGAGCTGAACACCCCGAGCGATCCGAGCGGTGGGCAGTATGCGATTGTTGAAACAACCGATGGACGTTATGTTGCCGTTGTTGATAACGATGTTTTAAAAGGGATTAACCTATCGACGTGGGACAAAAAAACGCGTGAAGTTGTAAAAAAAGCTGCTAGCGTTGAATTGAAAAAGTTTTCGAACGGCTTTTATATCAATGGTGTTGAGTTTATAGGGAACAAAGACACTCGTGATGAATACACAAGAGCCAACTATTCAGAAGCTTTAGCTAAAAAAAATCCGACAGCATTTCGCGACAAAATGCGGGCGGCGAATGTTTTAGATGAGGTTGTTCGTGTTGCTACAAACTGGAAGAACGATGGCCAACTCACTCACCCACGAACGGACTATGTAGATTTCGTTCGTGGGAAAGCACTGTTAATGTCCGGAAGCAGAAAATACAGTGTCACAGTTCTTGCAGGTGTGACGGGTACCGGAAATGTTATTTTTCACGATATAGTTGATGTGCAACCTGATTCCTTTACAATAAAAAAATCGAAAATCCCGACCGCCGATACAGCGAAAAATTCGCCTCACGCCATTCTAGGGATTTCCGATGGGTTTAGTTTATCACAACCGATTGCTAATGTCAAGAAAAAAGATATATTTGGCTTTACAATTGACGAAAACGCAGATGTAAACGAGGACTTACTGGAAGAACTTGCTACATATCATCCGGACGCTGATGTGGACGCAAAAGGGAACATCACGGTGTTTCATCGTACGACAAGCGAAAATGCCGCGCAAATTAAGCGGTCGGGTATGATGTATGCGAAGGAAGATGCTGTTTTCTTTTCATCAAAAGCTGATGGTTACGCAACCGATTATGGTGATACAGTCGTAAAGTTCAAAATCCCATCCACCGTTTTGCGCCTGAACGATGTGTTCGACGGAGAAGTACATTTTGATGTTCCGGCGAAATATAGGAATGGGAGATTTTTCCTTGACGTATCGCGGTATCTTGTGAAAGAAAACGCCTCGAGCGGGCAACTTTCTTTCCTGCCGCCGGAGATGATGGAGAGCGGCAAGCCGGATGTTTATCAAGAGGATGGCGAGCGTGAGGCGTATTTTGCGGAGGATAGGAGAACGGACAATCCCTCCGTCAGCCATTCGGCTGACACCTCCCTTTACACAAGGGAGGCAGAGCAGAACGGCGCGATCGACGAGAACGGCGAGCTGGACGAGGATGCGCTGAACCGAATGGTCGAGGAGCGTAAGCGCACGAAAGCAGAGGCGGCGTCGCTTGAGGCTAACCGTGCGCTGCTGGCGCAATACCAAAACGGTGAGATCAGTGAGCAGACCTATCTCGAACGGGTTGAGGATCTTCGGCGCGAGGCCGAGCGGGCAATCGACAAGAAATACCGTCAAGGTAAGCGCGGCAGTGCCGAGCAAAAGGAAGCCGTAAAAAAATTACGGAACGACGTGGAGAGCGGACTTGAAGAAAACTATCGCTTAAAGGAAGCGAGGCTCGAAGCCGAGCACGCCGAACGGCGAGAGCGCGATCGCCAGCGCCGGGAAAGCAAGGAGCGCACCGAAAAGCGTAATCAGCTCAACCGCGAGATCGACAGTCTGCAGAGCCGACTGCTCAACCCGAAGGACGGCCGCAGCGTGCCGAAGGAGCTGGTTGCCCCGTGCACTGAACTGCTCACCGCCCTGCGCGAGAACAGCGATGACACCGAAAAGCGTCTCGCCGAGCTGGACGAGAAGATCCGCAAGGAGCGGGACCCCGACAAACATAAGCGCTTGCTCAAACGGCGCGACAACCTTCTTGAGCGTTCGAAGGGGTTGGACACCCAACTGCTCCGCCTCAAGAAGCTCTACGCCCAGTATGCGCAGATGGACACCATCGACGGCGTACCGGTGGAATCGGACGCCTATGCGGTGGTGACGAAGATGATCGACCTGACGATCAACCAGGTGGGGGATCGCTCCATCAAGGATTTGAGCATCGAGGAGCTGCGCGCCGTCCTGCGCACGGTGCAAAGTGTGGCACACACATCTGCCGATGCCAACCGCCTGCACAGTAAGCACTTCAAGGAAGGCGTGCACGAGACGGGCCTGCAGATGGAGCAGGAAGCGCGCAATAATAAGACGCTGTCCGGCGGCTGGGCGCGGGCGATGCTCGCCATGCAGCTCAACCCCGACCGCTTCTTTGATGCGATGGGCGACTTTGCGAAGGATTCCGCGTGGAAGGCGCTGGGAATGGAGTTTGCCGACGGTCAGACAAAGGTGTTGGAGATCAACCGTGATTTCCACACGCTGTTCGCCGACATCATCAACGACAAAGCGTTTAAGGCGCTCGCGAGCTACAAGGATACCGATCTCGTGGACGTCGGCGTGGTGGGCATCGACGGCAAGCCGGTGAAGATGACGCGCGGTATGATGCTCGCGCTGTATCAGACCATCACCTGTCCCGGTAACCGTCAGGCACTCATCGACGGCGGCATCGAGATTCCGAACATGAAACAGTATTATGAGGGGAAGAACGTCGATGCTTACGCGCAGGGGGCACGCATTTCGCGCAGCAGCTATTGCGAGGCGATTCACGACATCCTGCATCAGCGCGAGCAGGTGAGTGAAATCAACGAGATCGACCGTCTGACGCGCGAGCTCGTCCGCCTCGAGGAGCAGGCGAGCGCGGAATACGACGCCATCGCCGCCAAGATCGAGGAACAGATGACCGACTATGAGCGGCAATACTGCGAGTTGATGCGCGAGTGGTTTGACAATGTCAGCAAAAACCACATCAACGAGGTGACGATGGATGTCTTCGGGTTCCAGAAGGCGATCGTCGAGAAATATTTCCCCATCTACCGCGATACGAACTTCGTCGCCAACGAGATCGACGGGCTGGTCAGCGACATCACCCTCGAGAGCCTCGGCAGCCTCAAGAGCCGTGTGCGGTCGCGTGCGCCGATCAAGCTCGCCGATGTGACGGATGTGCTGATGCGCAACGAGCGTAGCATCGCCAACTACTGCGGTTATCTCCGCCCGATGACGGATATGAAGAAGCTGCTCAATGTGCACACGCAGGATATGAAGCATAGCGTTAAGGATACGCTGGTCAAGATGACCAAGCAGGGCAAGGGTGTCATCGGTACGACACCGATGGAGTACATTAAAGGCCTGATGGTCGACATCGCGGGCGGACGGCAGAACGAGAACAGTCTGTTCTCCGCTTTGCGGCGAAATGTCATCCGCGCCACGATGACCTTCAACCCCCGCGTGGCAGTTAAGCAGATCGGCGCGGTGTTCACGTCGGCGGGCGAGCTTGGCTGGAAATATCAGAGTGAGGCGGTGCAGAAGGTCGGTCGTAAGCTCGACCCTGCGATGGTCGCAAAATACAGCGTGTATTTCCACGAGCGTATGTACGGCAGCGGAGGTATGGAAGAGTTCGCCGCGATGAAGCAGGGCTCGAACATCTTCGACCGTACCTACCGCAAAATGGACGATGCCACCGGCGGCAAACTGTTCAACTGGTGTCAGGATATGGACAACTACGTGTGCAACCTGCTGTGGTTCGGTTGCGAGGCGAAGATCCGCGACACCCGTCCTGAGTTGAAGTCCGACACCGAGGAATTCTATGAGGCGGTCGGCAAGGAGCTCGACCACGTCATCCAAAAGACGCAGACGAACTACACGCTGATGGAGCGCAGCGACCTGCAGCGCGACACCCGCTGGACGACGAAGATCCTCAGCACCTACAAGACGGACGCGATTCAGGGATTTAATATGCTGTTCGAGGCAAACGCGCGGTATCGGCGGTATAAGAAGGACCTCGCCGCCGGCAAAGGCGGAGTGACGCAGGCGGACGTGGACGCCGCAAAGCAACAGCTCGCCGACACCATCCCTGCGGTGCTCGTTGGCAACGTGCTGTGGGGCGCGTTCGCGGGGATCCTGATGAATCTGCTGATGCAGCGCACGAGCGGTGTGCGTGATGACAACGACGAGATCACCGCTGCCAGTGTCGGCAAAGCGCTGCTATCGGAGACGCTCGGTGGTATGGCGGGGTTGGTCGTCTTCGGCGATCAGGTGTACGACATCGCCGCGGCGCGCATCTTTGGCGACAACTACTACGGCATATCGGATATGGGCGTCGAGACATTGAGCGGGCTGCTGGAGGATTTCGCGACCGGCAATTTCACAAAGGGGAAAACGGTCAAATATCTCCTGCAGGATATGGGCAAGGTTGTCGGCATCCCATTGAAAAATGCGTGGGATATCGGAGAAGGCTTTGCCAAGCACATTGAAGATCTCAGTAAAGGTGAGTTTCTTTCGCTTAACGCGGACGCGGATACGACACCGACGCAGTATTACCGCCGCCTGTACAAGGCGATGCAAAAAGGCGATACGGAGAAGGCGGACGAGATTCGCGAGTTTCTCGTCACCTGCGGTAAGACCGAGGCGGAGATCCAGACGGGACTGCGCGCGGCAGTGAAGAAGACTGACAAGGATTTTCAAAAGGCATATAACGCCGCAATGCAAGAGGCAATGGAGGATATGTTCTATCGCGCGATGACCGAGAAGGAGCGGAAGAAGGTCGCGAGCGGGATATCCGGCTATATCGCCGATCAGATCGTAGCCGACAAAAGCGGCGGCGAGCTGACCAAGGCCAACCAAAAAGCGGCTGGGTACATCGACCAAGGGGCGAGCGTTGCCGAGTATTTTATCGCGAACACCGCGAAGAATGCAGAGTTCGCGGATAAGAACGAGGACGGCAAGGTGTCAAAGGCAGAGTACCGCGGCGTGATGAACGACGCGGAATACGACGAGTATCTCAAACGGCTGCTTCTGGGGCTGAAGTAAGGAGGTTAATCTATGGCAATCAGAACGATTACGTGGACGGTGGACGAGGATATGCGTGTCTCACCGACACGGGTGCAGAACGCAGGCGTGCAGGGGGACGACAATGCCACACGTGTGGTATTCTCCCTGCCTGCGTTCCTGCAGACGGGGCACAAGCTGTATATCGAATATGTTGATGGGGTGAGCGGGTACGACAAGACCGATCCGCTGGATGTGGTCGACGGCGCGGTGGGCTTCGATCTGCCGCTTAAGTGGACGCAGCACGGTGGCGAGTCGACGGTGCGCCTGGTCGCGACAAAAATGATCGACAACGTCGAGACGTTGGTTGCTCATTCAAAGCCGGAGTGCCGCATCCGTTTCGACGGACGAGCGAAGGCGTTCGCCAAGATCAAGAGCTTGATCGAAGGCAGCATCCAAGCGGCGCAGGACCGTATCGCCAAGATGATCGCCGATGCGAAGGTGTGGATCGATAATGTCAACGGCGTCTACGTTGGCGGCGGAGAAATGCCGGACTCGGCGGTTATCCAGATCGACCCCGAGGGGGAGGCGCTGTTGTTGGATAACGCGATGAGCGATACCAGTGAGAACGTGCCCAAGACCAAGGTGGTCAAGACGTACGTGGACAAGCTCGCCAAGGAAAGCACATCCTATCCGGGCTGTTTCTATCGTACAGTGAACGGCGCGACCGAATGGCTTAACCCGCCGATGATGGTGGGCGTAGAATACCGCACTGTGGAGCGTTATCAAGGCGAACCCGTGTATGTGAAAATGGTCAACTTGGGCATAATCACTGTCGCTGAAGGGTCTCGCTCTATTTACCCTAATATAAAAAGTGTATCACATCTCATGGGTCTTGAAGTTCATTCTTTGAGCCCTGATACTCAGAGAAGTTATGCCTACGGTTTTGTAACAAATCTACGCATTTATGCGGGCACAGACCCTAGCTTCAATGTCTATCTGAATGTACAGAGGTTTGACACTGATGCCAACGAAGAGATCTACGTTACCGTCAAATACACCAAGACGACCGACAACGTCGGCTGAGAAAGGAGTGAAGTCAATGGCACTGTTGAGAATACGCAAGCCGAACGGAGAGATCGTGGAGATCGCGAGCCTACCTGGCGTAAAAGGCGAGGATGGCAAGACACCTGAAAAAGGGGTGGATTACTTCACACCCGAGGACATACAGGAGATCCTCGTCCCTGCCACATCCAAGACATACGGCACCGTCAAGGTTGCGGAC
>CAJGCA010000064.1 GCA_904501705.1 Clostridiaceae bacterium
ATTTCTACAATCATCAGCGCATCCAACTAAAAACAAAACTGACACCACTTGAAAAGCGATGTCAGTATGTTGCTTAAAATTTAATTTTAGCTACCATAGGGTTCTTTTTGTATTGTCTGCACAAATTGGAGCAGTGCAATGATCACTTCGCGTTTTTTGTAGCATATTTTGTTTGTGGTTGCGTATACTCCCAGTGAGGTGAGAGCATGAAACGGTCGTTGTCGTTTTGGTCGTTTGCGGGGTTTGTGTTTGTGTCTGTGGTTGGCACGCTGTTGCACTTTCTGTATGATTGGCTTGGGCAGAGCGCGGTCGTCGGGGTGTTTTCGGCGGTGAACGAGTCGATCTGGGAGCATATGAAGCTGTTGTTTGTTTCCTTGATGCTCTTTGCGTTGATCGAGCGGCGTTTTTTTGGCGCGGATCGGGAGAACTATTGGTGCGTAAAGCTGTTTAGCACGCTTGCGGGACTGCTCGTTATCCCGACGTTGTATTACACGTACACGGGCGCACTCGGGACGTCGGCGGACTGGTTTAATATCGCCATTTTCTTTATCGCGGCAGCGCTGGTGTTTTGGCTGGAGGGGCGGCTGTTACGGGAGGGATACGATTGCCGAGTGCCGTCGGGGGTGGCCTTCGCCGCGCTGTTGGTGATCGCGGGGCTGTTTGTCGTGTTCACATTTCGACCGCCGCACGTCCCGCTGTTTTGTGATCCGCTTGATGGAACGTACGGGATACAATAAAACGCCGCCGCAACGGGTTTTCCGTTGCAGCGGCGTTGTTGTACGGGGATCTTGTTGACCGCGCGACACTGTGTGGCACCGTGTAGGGATTGCCGTTGGCGGTGTCGGGCGATTCGCTTAAAACAACACGTTATTCTCGGGGAAGACGGGCTCGCAGGTGACGTGCATATGCAGCTTGCGCAGGATGGACTCGTCGCCTGAGTGCAATATCTGCGTTGAGTGCAGCTCGCAGGAGCGGAGCTTCGGCAGCTGAGCGACCGCTTTCGCGGCGACAGGGTCGCTCGCGGCGCAGATGTACAGCGCGGTGAGCGCGTCGTCGAGCTTGAGCGCGCTCGAACGGCTGCTCAGCAGATTGGTTTTCAGGTCGATGACGGGTTCCAGCACCGCGGGGCTCATCAGCAGGGTGCTCTTTGGAATGTCGGCGAGCACCTTGATGGCGTTGAGCACCGCGCCGGAGCAGGCGGAGAGGAGCCCCGTCGCTTTTCCTGTGATGATGCGCCCGTCGGGCAGCTGGATCGCCGCCGCAGGTGCGCCCGTGCGCGCGCTCTTGTCGAGTGCGGGCTCGACCACCGCACGGTCGGTCTGCTTGAGGTCGAGCTGCTGCATAATGCCGCGCAGCTTTTCCACCGTTTCTTCCTTTTCGCGCCCCATACGCAGGTCGGTCAGCCCTTTGTAATAGCGGCGGATAATTTCCTGATAACTCGCCTCGCGGCACGCCTCATCGTCGGTGATGGCGTAGCCCGCCATATTGACCCCCATATCCGTCGGACTGCAGTAGAACTTATCGTTGCCCGTGATGCGGGCGAGGATGGTGTGCACGATGGGGAAGGCGTCCACGTCGCGGTTGTAGTTGACGGTGGACACGCCGTAGGCCTCGAGGTGGAACGGGTCGATCATATTGACGTCCTGCAGGTCGGCGGTCGCCGCCTCGTAGGCGAGGTTGACGGGGTGTTTGAGCGGCAGATTCCAGATCGGGAAGGTCTCGTATTTGCCGTAGCCCGAGACAATGCCGCGTTTGTGCTCGTGGTAGACCTGCGACAGGCAGGTGGCGAGCTTGCCGCTGCCGGGGCCGGGAGCGGTGACGACGACCAAGGGCTTGGTGGTCTCGATGTAGGGGTTGGCGCCGTAGCCCTCGTCGCTGACGATGTAGTCGACGTCGGCGGGGTAGCCCTTGATGGGGCGGTGGATGTAGTTGCAAATGCCGAGCGCGTCGAGCTTATTCTTGAACTGGTCGGCGGCAGCTTGTCCCGCGTAACGGGTGATGACCACGCTGTTGACCGAGATGCCCATACTGCGCACAAGGTCGATCTGCCGCAGCAGGTCGAGGTCGTAGCTGATGCCGAGGTCGGCGCGGATCTTATTCTTTTCGATGTTGTCGGCGCTGATGCAGAAGACGATCTCCGCTTGATCCGCCATTGAGCGCAGCAGACGGATCTTCGCATCCGGCTCGAAACCGGGCAGCACCCGCGCGGCGTGGTAGTCGTCGAATAGCTTGCCCCCGAATTCCAGATACAGCTTGCCGTTGAACTTGGACATCCGCTCGAGGATGTGCTCGCGCTGCTTTTGCATATACAGGTCGTTGTCGAAGCCTTTTTTCATACTGCCACCCCACACATAACAAAACTATGTTTAGAATACCACATTTTGAAACGATAAACAAGGAGAATTCGAATTTTTCTTCGCGAAATTTGCAGAAAATTTCCCTCTCGTCCGCTCCAAGGTAAAAAACACTTGTCATCCCGCGGAATTTCATATATAATAGATTTTGGTATGGTCTGTGCGCGACACGGATAATACACAGAGAAACGAATGAGGGGGACGACCGTATGCGCTTTGGCGAGCTTGTCGGCAACGAACGGGTAAAACGGCAGTTGGCGGCAGACATTGACAGCGATCGATTCCCTCACGCGCTGCTTGTTGAGGGCGAAGCGGGTAGCGGTCGCCACACACTGGCGATGGCGGTCGCCCGCGCCGCGGTCTGCAGCAGCGATGGAGAAAAACCCTGCGGCGTATGTGACGCTTGCCGCAAGAGTGAGCACCCTGACATCACCGTGTACGGTGAGGAGGGGACGATCTCGGTGGATACCGTGCGTGCCCTACGTCAGGAGGCGTACGTGATGCCCAACGAGGCACCGCGGCGCGTGATGATCCTTAGCGGCGCGCAGAATATGCTGCCCGCCGCGCAGAATGCTCTACTCAAGATCCTCGAGGAGCCACCGCGCCACGTGGTGTTCATCCTCCTGTGCGA
This sequence comes from Clostridiaceae bacterium, assembly GCA_904501705.1. Lineage (GTDB taxonomy): Bacteria > Bacillota > Clostridia > Oscillospirales > Acutalibacteraceae > UBA5905. Next base: position 2,986 of record CAJGCA010000064.1, read on the forward strand.
AAATCGCACCCAGTTGCTGGAGACCATCCGTTCACGCTGTGTCTGCGTGGCGATGGAGGCGGTGGAATGGGAGACGGCCGCCCCCGTTTTGCGGGCGAAGCTGCCGCGCGCGGATGAGCAGGAGCTCTTGCGTGCCCATAACCTGTTCGGCGGTCGCATCGGGCGTGTGCTCGACGGGATGCAGGATGGAACCTTCCGTCGCGTGCTCGAGCTGACGCCGAAATTCGCCGAGGCGGTGATTGCCCCGACCGAGCTTGACCTTCTGCGCCTGACGGGTGCTCTCGAAAAGGATAAGGAGCTGACTGCGGGCGTGCTTTCGGGGCTTATGCTGGTGTTTCGTGATGCGCTGACGCTGTCCTATGGCGGCCGCGCGTGCTTGTCCACCGCGCCCGACACCGCTCAGAAGCTGGCCTCCCGTCTGTCGGGTAAGCGGCTGATGGCTCTCTCACAGCAGATTGGTGCTTTGCAGCAGGCGCAGCGCCGCAATATGAATAACACGTTATTTCTCACCCGTATGAGTGCCTGCCTGCGTGAAGCGGCAGAGGTAAAGTAACCCTAACAGAAAGGTTGATATAATACTATGGCAATGACAGTCGGTGTCCGTTTCCGTAATAACGGAAAGGTATACGATTTTAATCCGAAGGATCTCATTCTGCTGCCCGGCGAGATGGTGGTTGTGGAGACCGCCCGCGGTGTGGAGTGCGGCGAGGTGGTGCGCGCGAACCGCGAGACGCCAGCCGTTGAGGGCAAGGAGATTAAGCCGATCCTGCGCAAGGCGACCCCGGAGGATCGCCGTCGCGTCGAAGAAAACGCGGCCAAGGAGCGGGAAGCGATGCGGATCTGTCAGGAGCGAATCGAGGCGAACGGGCTGGATATGAAGCTCGTTGACGCGGAATATTCTTTTGACAATTCCAAGATCTTATTTAATTTCACCGCCGAGGGGCGCGTGGACTTCCGCAACCTCGTCAAGGAACTCGCGGGGGTGTTCCACACCCGCATCGAGTTGCACCAGATCGGCGTGCGCGACGAGGCGAAGAAGCTTGGGGGCTTAGGTATCTGTGGTCGCCCCTTCTGCTGCGCGCAGTTCTTGCGCGACTTCCAGCCCGTTTCCATCAAGATGGCGAAGGAGCAGGGGCTGTCCCTCAACCCGACCAAGATCTCGGGCTCTTGCGGCCGACTGATGTGCTGCCTCAAATACGAGCAGAGCATCTATGAGGAGCTGTGGAAGCTGTGCCCGAAGGTCGGCGCGACGGTGATGACCCCCGAGGGTCGTGGCGTCGTCACCGAGAGTTCGGTGCTTAAAGGGCAGGTCAAGGTGCGTCTGGATAAGAATCCCGATTCGCCGCCCGCGGAGATGGGGGTAGAGGACATCAACGTCATCCGCGCCGACCGCCCGAACAAGAATAAACCCGCCGACGCGGGAGAGGGTGCGCCGAAGGAGCCGGCAGAGAAGTCGGCGGAACAGAAGCCCGCGAACGGCGAAAACGGCGGCGGTAACCGTCACCGCAACCGCCATCGCAACCGTAATAAACCGCAGGAATGAAAAAATTTCCAACCTTCGGCATAAAAAACCATTGCATTTTTTGATTTCTATGTTATGATAGATGTAGTCTCACATAGGAGGTGTAACGAAATGGCTTATAAGATTTCTGATGCGTGCATCGCTTGCGGCGCTTGCGCCGAGGGCTGCCCCACCAACGCGATCAGCGAGGGCGATGGCATCTACGTCATCGATGCGGACGCTTGCATCGATTGCGGTGCTTGCGCCGAGGCGTGCCCGGTTGAGGCTCCCGCCGCGGAATAATCGCACATAAGATTGCCGGGCAGCGGTCGCTGCCCGGCAATTTTACTTATAAGGAGGGTGATGGCGATGGACGAGATTACATGGCTGGCGGTCAAGGGTGGTACGCAGGCGGCAGTGTCTGCTGTGCACCGTTTCGGCACCGATGCGATCCTGCTCGCCGATTTTTCCGCGCCTGCACGCGGGGAGACGGTGTGCGAGCTTGGCACGGGCTGCGGCGCGATCGCCCTGCGTCTGTGCGCTGAGGGCGCGCCCGCGGCCGTGCACGGGGTGGATATTTCCTCCGACGCGATCGCTCTGGCAGCGCGGGGAGCAGACGCCTTTATCGGCACCCCGACCCCCACCTTCGCGGTGGCAGACTGGGCAGACCCCGCATCGATCGCGCCCGCGGGCAGCTTTCGCCGCGTGGTGTGCAACCCGCCCTATTTCCCGCCCGCCAGCGGGGGATTAAGCGAGGACGCGGCGGCGCGCCGCGCCCGTCACGAGCAGCCCGATACCTTGCGGGATGTCTGCCGCGCCGCGGCGTGGTTGTTGCAGTTCGGCGGTCGCTTTTGCCTGTGCCACCGTCCCGAACGGCTCGCGGCGTTGCTTGCAGCGCTGACCGCGCAGGGGCTCGAGCCGAAACGCCTGCGCCCCGTACAGCAGACGGCTTATACCCCGCCGTGGCTGTTTTTGCTGGAGGCCCGCAAGGGCGGCAAGGCGGGGCTTGTATGGGAGGCACCCTTGGTGCTGAAGGATGCGGACGGCACCCCGTCCGCCGAATACCGAAGAATTTACGGAGAATGAGGATAGACGATGGATGAGAACAAGACGGTCGGCAGATTGACGCTGGTGGGCACGCCCATCGGTAACCTGTCGGATTTTTCGCCCCGCGCGCTGGAGGCGTTGCGCGAGTGCGATTTTATTGCCGCAGAGGATACCCGCGTGACACTAAAGCTGCTCAACCATTTCGGCATCGCAAAGCCGCTGGTGAGCTATTTTGAGCATAATAAGCGCGAGCGCGGCGAGGTCATCTGCGCCCGCTTGCTTGCGGGAGAAAATGCGGTATTGGTCACCGATGCGGGGATGCCCGCCATCTCCGATCCCGGTGAGCAGCTCGTCGACCAGTGTCACGAGCGGGATATCCCCGTCGGGGTCGTCCCCGGACCGACGGCGATGGCGACCGCGCTCGCGGTGGCCGGGCTGCCGACGGGGCGTTTCGCGTTTGAGGGGTTTCTCAGTATGAATAAACGTTCCCGCCGTGCGCATCTTGACAGCCTGCGCGGCGAGCCGCGCACGATGGTGTTCTACGAGGCGCCGCACAAGCTGCTCTCGACCCTCGAGGATCTGCTGGCGGTGCTCGGCAATCGGCGTATTGCGCTGGTGCGAGAGCTGACCAAGATCCACGAAGAGGTGGTACGCACCACCCTCGCCGAAGCGATCGCGCGGTATACGCAGGATGCGCCACGCGGGGAATTCGTGCTGGTGGTGGAGGGTGCCGCCCCGACTGAACAGCTGCCGATGACGGTGGAAGCGGCCGAGACGCTTGCGCGGGAATATCTCGCGCAGGGGATGTCCCCCTCCGAGGCGGCCAAGACCGCCGCCGCTGAAACGGGACTCAAAAAAGGCGACATCTATCGCCGTATCATTGATTAAGGAGAAAATCGTATGGATTATAAAGAACTCATCATTCTAATTGTGATTGCGTTGCTACTGCTCGTAGCGATGCGCTTTGGCCGTCGACAGGGAAAGGGTACCCGTGCCGAGCGACTGATGAAGAAATACGCCGTTATGACGCGGAAAATGATTGATAACGCGCCCGAGGGCGAGCTGGTGGACGGCGCGGTCAGCCGCGTGCTCGCCAAGGCCGCCGAGGCTCGCCGCCCCGACCCCGTCGTGGTGTTGGCGGGACTGCCGCACGCCAACACCACGGTGTACGCCGTGTGGGTGGTGTGCAAGGAGATGGCGGCAAGCGGCTATGCCGCGATGATGAAGACCGCCGCGCGGGAGTTTGCCGATCTGGCGCGTGAAAGCTTTGCCGACATCGGCGCTGTGCAATGCGCCGCCGCGTGGGAAGCCCTGCACACCGCCGAGGAACAGACGGACGAATCGGAGCAGGCATTACGCTCGGCGATACAAAACGAGTGTCCCTTATCGTTGTGTGAGGAATACATCCGCGACCACGCGGAGGATTTCATCGACACCCCCGCGGAATAAGAAAAGAAAAAGCAACCGACCCATATGGTCGGTTGCTTTTTTTATTGTTTATTCTTCGGTTTCCTCCGTCGGCTCGACGGGGGTGACGAGAATCTCTTCGGGGTGGTTGTTTTCCGCCTCGACGACGGTGACGGCTAACCCGTCGGCAGTGAATTTTTCGCCCGCCTCAGGGATGTGGCCGAGGATCTCCATCACCCAGCCGCCCACCGTTGCGAATTCGCATTCGGTCTCACGGTCGAAGAAATCCATCATGCTCTTGAGTTCGGTGGTGCACAGCACGGAATAGGTGTTTCCTTCTATGAGACGGATGTTCTCGACGATCTCGTCGTGCTCGTCCCAGATCTCACCGACCAGCTCCTCGAGGATGTCCTCCATTGTGACGATGCCGAGCGTACCGCCGTATTCGTCGGCGACGATGGCGATATGGGCTTTTTCCATTTGCAGTTTTTTTAGCAGCAGACGGATCTTCATCGTCGGGGGGATGAACACCACCGGCGACATAATGTCGGTGGGCTTGGGTTCGCCCTCGGCGAGGGTGCAGTTTTTGTGATGTACGACGCCGAGGATATTATCCATGGTGTTTTCGTACACCGGCAGGCGGGAGAAGCCCGTGTCGGCGAACACCTCGCGCATCTCGGCGTAGGACGCGTCGGCGGGAACGCCCGTGACGTCCACGCGCGGGATGAGGATATCAACCGCCTCGCGGTCGTTAAAGGAGATCGCACGGCGTATGAGCTCGCTTTCTTCCTCGCCGAGCGCACCATCCTGCTGTGCCTCATCGACGATGGTGAGCAGTTCTTCCTCGGTGACGCCTTGGTCGTTTTTGGATTTGAAGAGCAAATTTAGCAGCTTTTTCCACAGGCCGAATAGCCAGTTGATGGGGTACAGGATGACGATGATGCACCGCAGAATGGGGGCGGTCGCCATCGTAAAGGCTTCGGCGTATTCTCTGGCCAAGCTTTTGGGAGAGATCTCACCGAAGATCAGTACCACGATGGTGGACACCACGGTTGATACGGTCGGGCCGATGCCCTCGCCGTAGAGATGGGTGAAGAACACCGTCGCGATCGCGGTGAGCAGAATGTTGACAATGTTGTTGCCTACGAGGATGGTGGAGAGCAGGCGGTCGTAGTTCTCCGCGAGGTCGAGCACCAGCTTGGCGCGTCGGTTGCCGTCCTCCGCAAGGTTCTTTAACCGAATGCGGTTAAAGGTCGAGAACGCGGTCTCGGTGGCGGAGAAGTAGGCGGAGAAGATCACCAGCACTACCATAAACAAAATAGGCTGCATACTGTCAGGGTCCATGGGGATTTGTTCCTCCTTAAAAGTTAAATGCGCAGTTTTTACACAATTACGCAGACTACATCATATCACATGGGTGGTAAAATGTCCAGTATTATTTGTAATGGGTATATTTTCACCGCCGTCGGTTAAGATACGGTTATGTGAAAGGAGCGGGTTTTGGATGGATTGGTGGATGCTCATTAAGGCGTTTTTGGTCGGCGGAGGGATCTGCGTGATCGGGCAATTGTTGCTCGATTATACGAAGCTCACCCCTGCGCGGGTGCTCGTCGCGTTTGTCACCCTCGGGGTGGTGCTGACGGCGGTGGGGGTGTATGAGCCGCTCGTCAAGTTTGCAAGCTGCGGCGCAACCGTGCCGCTGACTGGCTTCGGGTATACCCTCGCAAAGGGCGTACAACAGGCGGTCGGAGAGCAGGGCCTCATCGGCGTGATCACAGGCGGCATCACGGGTGCGGCAGGCGGCATCACCGCCGCGGCGGTGTTCGGCTTCCTCTGCGCACTGATTGCAAAATCGGGTGATAAATCCTAAGAAAAGAACGGCTTGCCGGCCTGCACTGCTCCAATTTGTGCAGACAATACAAAAAGAACCCTATGGTAGCTAAAATTAAATTTTAAGCAACATACTGACATCGCTTTTCAAGTGGTGTCAGTTTTGTTTTTAGTTGGATGCGCTGATGATTGTAGAAATGG